>JBCCRV010000750.1:0-3568 GCA_039201085.1 Myxococcota bacterium
CGAAACCCGATCGCGAGGCCCACCAGCAGGATGCCAGGGATATAGAATATATGGGCGATCGAGGGCATCGAAGCAGCGCCTTTCACTGTGGCGAACCGGGGGCCGCGGTCAAGGCAGCGCGCGCTAGCTCCCGTCCCGTTCTGCAAGCGAAGCGCGCAAAGACTCGAGTTCTTGGCGCGCGAGCCGGTTGACGCGTCCGATACGCCACACGAAAAGAACGAGAAGCACGAAGGCCGCGCCGTAGGCGCCAACGAGCAGCGCGCCGCCGGGCACCCGGTCGATTTCCGGTCCGCTTACGGCGCGAAACGCCGATGCGCGCTCGTCCGACGTGCCGTCTGCATCGGCCGCGCTGGGCGTTTCGGCTTCCTGCGCGAAGGAGGTTCCGAACGCGCCAAATGTGAGCACGCAGGCCAAGGCGAGGGGTCGTGCGAAGGCGCTCATGCATGCTCCAGTAGGCCCGATTCGGCGGCCTGCATTTCTAGCTCACGCGCGCCCTGCAGCGTGCGTTCGGCGGCGTAACGCGCCCAGAGAAGGGCGGCGGCGAGAAAGCTGACGGCGACAAAGCCGGCAATCAACGCCGGGACCATGTCCGCTGAGATGCCGCCTCCGTTGGCGCTGATCACCACGGGGTGCTGGCCGCTCCACGCCTGCACGCTGAACTTGATGAGGAACATTAGAGGGAATCCGATCAGTGCGAGCGTCGCGGCAAAGCGCTTCTCCGTTTCGCCGGGGTTGCCGAAGCTGCGCAACGACAGGAACGCCACATACACCATGCCTGCGAGCAGTGTGCTGGTTAGACGCGGGTCCCACACCCAGTACGTGCCCCAAGCCTTTCGACCCCAAAGCGGGCCGGTCACGAGCACGATGAAGCAGAAGAGCGTGCCGACTTCGGCGCCCGCCGCGGCGAGGGCGTCAAAGCGCTCGTGCCGCTTGACCAGGTAGAGGAGCCCGCCCGCCGCGGCGAGCGTCCATCCGATGTACATTCCGTACGCGCTCGGCACGTGCAGGTAGAAGATCTTCTGCACGATTCCCATTTGCTCCTCCATGGGCGCGACGAAGAACACCGCATACACGAAGGCCGCGGCTGCAAGGGCGGAAAGCCCACAGAGGGCATGCCAAAGGGCGCGGGAACGGGAAGAGCTCACGCCCGAACCATTCCGGCGCCGGGCGGCCAGATCAAGCGGAAATCCGATCGCCCATGCCCGAAGGCCCCGCGTGCCCGTATAGTCCGGTCCGTGGCGTCGCTGCCAAGGACAAGCGAAGGTTGGCAGGAGCTCGCGGACGACGTAGCCGACGCGGCGTTCGGACGCGCACTGCGCGATCCAGCGGCGCTCGCCGATGCCGTGCGCTCCCTCAGCGAGGTGTACACGAAGGACCGCGAGCATTTGGAGCGCGCCCGTACGCGCCGGGCCCTCGAGGCCCGACTTCGCTTCTACTTCCTTCGCGATTTGCACAAACCGCTCGTCCCTCTGGCCGAGCTTGCCTTCGCCGGCGAGCTCACCCAGCCGCACTGGCGCGTGCTCGATCTCGGCGCTGGCCTCGGCACGACGAGCTGCGGTGTGGCGCAGGCCGCAGCCGAGCGGGGCGCGTCCGTGGAGGTGGAGGCCGTCGACGCAGATGGCGCAGCCCTCGCCCTCGCCGAGCGGATCTTTCGCACAGCCGGAATTCGGGCGCGAACGCACGTCGGGGACGTCACTCGACCCCCAGTCCATGGCGCCTTCGACCTGGTCGTCTTTGGTCTCGTGCTTAACGAACTGCCCTTCGCTGAGCGGGTGCGGGCCGTCACGGGTGCGGCCGAGCGGCTGGGGCCTAACGGAGCCATCGTCGTGCTCGAGCCGGCACTCAAGTCCGTGACCCGCGCCCTTCACGAGTTGCGCGCTGAGCTTCTGAGCGCGGGCCTGCATGTGTTTGCCCCCTGCCTCCACGAGGAGCCGTGCCCGATGCTCGCATCGCCACGGGACTGGTGCCACGAGAGCCGACCCTTTGCCTTCGGCGACGAACTGAAGAAGGTGGCGCGTGCCGCGGGCCTGCGCTTCGAGCGCATCACCTACGCCTACCTGACGCTCGTCACGCACGGCCGAAGCCTTCGAAGCGCGCTTGGCGGCGGCGCGCGGGTGGTCAGCGAGCGCCTCGTATCGAAGGGAAAGGCCGAGCTCTTCGTCTGTGACGGGTCCGGGCACCGACGCCTCGGTCGCCTCGACCGCCATCGACCGAAGGGCAACGATCCCTTTGGCGACGCGCGGCGCGGCGACGTGCTCTTTACGGACGGCGCCGTGCCCAAGGGCGACGGTCTTCGTGTCGTGCCCGAAACGCGAGTAGCCCTTCGCCGGCCAGGCCGCTCCGGCTTGCCGCGATCGAGGGACGAAGGTAAGCGGGCACGGTGACGGCGCTTCTCGACCATCGCTTCCTGTTCGTCGTCGGAAAGGGGGGCGTCGGGAAGACGACCGTGGCCGCCACGTTGGGGCTCGCCGCCGCCGCCCGCGGCAAGCGTGTGCTGATCGCGATGACAAACGCCAAGGAGCGTCTCAGCACGCTCCTCGGCGTGCCGCCCATCGGGTCCGAGATCGCGAACGTCGCGCCCGGGCTCGACGCCGTGAACATGACACCCGAAGCCGCCATTGAAGAATACGGCATGATGATCTTGAAGGTGCGCGCCCTCTACAGTGCGCTCTTTGAGAATCGACTCGTGCGCGCGTTCCTGCGAGGCACCCCGGGCATCGAATCCTGGGCCATGCTCGGAAAAGCTTACTTTCACGCCGTGGGCCACGGCCCAGATGGCGTGGGAGAATACGACCTCGTACTGCTGGATGCGCCGGCGACGGGACACGGGCTCGACATGCTTCGAGTGCCAAGCATCATCGTCGATGTTGCGCCACCGGGGCTTCTGCGGCGCGAGGCGGAGCGGGCACTCTCGCTTTTTCAGGATCGAACGCGCGCCGGTGCGGTGCTGGTGGCCCTTCCCGAGGAGATGCCGGCGAATGAGACGATCGAGCTGCACGCGTCGCTCGAGGAGCTTCGGATTCGGACCCAAGCGCTCATCGTGAATCAGATGCTTCCTCTGCTCATCGATGAACAAGCGTTGGGCGAACTTGAAGCGATCCTGCCGCCCGAGGGCCTGGAAACGCTCGTCGAAGCGGGGAGGGTACGCGGCAAGCGCGAGCGGGTGCAGCGCACCAGTCTGCGCATACTTTCGTCGATCGATGCGCCGCGTCACGATCTTCCGCACCTTTTTGATGCGGAGTTCGCGCGCGGACAGATCGACCAGCTGGATGCAGCGCTGCGCGCCTCGCTCGAGCCGCGTCCGCCGGCTTGAAACCGGCGTGCTGCGCGACACGTCCCGAGCGGGCGACTTGGAGGCGCCGTACTGTGGACGCGGCGTGCGCTCGCACCGCGAACCGGACCCCAATTGCCCGTCTCCGGAATCCGAATCCTCACCGGAACCCGAACCTCTGCGCGCGCCTTCGAACGCCTCGGCCGCGAACGCTCTAGGGCGTGTCTTCAAACTCGCGCGTGTGGATTCGTGGTCCGATCGTCGGCGAGTTTGCGTCTGTGAGGCGAAGGAATCCCC
>JBCCRV010000751.1:0-3545 GCA_039201085.1 Myxococcota bacterium
ATGGTGAATCGTGTGGTAGCCGTTGTTGAAGGTCCACCAGTTCACGAACTTGCCCACGAAGTTGCGCGAGTGGTTGTACTCGCTTTGGCCGTCGCAGCCATCGTGCTGAAGAAGGTTGAAGGTCACGATACCCCACTGGGCGTAGAGATGGGGAACGATCCAAAGCACCAGGGCCTTCTGCCAGTCGAGCACAAAAAGCACCGCCGTGATGCCCCACAGGCTGACGAGCTCCAGCGCCATCTGGCGAAACCAGCGCGGGTGGCGCGTGCGCATGCTTTTGGTGTAGCTCGTGTCCGCCTTCATGATCGAAGGCACGATTGCCGCCATGAAGAAGAAGAGGTTCAGCAAGTTCCAGCGAAAGCGCGCCTTGGTGGTGCGCATCACGTCCCGGCGCGTCTGCGTGTGCTTGTGATGGCTGAGGTTGTGCCCAGGAACGTAGCTGCTGACGGGGTGGCCGTAGGTGAGCGTGAGGATCACCTGCCAGACCTTGTTGAGGCCGCGCTTCCTGAAGATCGGGCAGTGCACCCCGTTGTGCGTCGATACGGCGCCCTGGAACGAAAGCACGCACAGGAAGGCGTAGGCGGGAAGGAGCCAGAGCCAAGGAAGGCTTCCGGGCTCTCCGGCAGCGGTGGCGAAGAGATCGCTCGGGAGCAGCGTCCACATGGCGGCGGTCCATGCGAAGTAGAGGGCCACAAACCCGAGCGTTCGAACGTCAGCGCGGTAGCGAAGCATGGCTACGGAGTAGGCCCGAAGGGACTGAAGAGCAAATCGGCGACGGGCGTGCGAGACCTCACCCAGCGCGCCGTTGGGGCGCTTCGACCCACAGCGCTGCGGGCGGCCATCTTCGCTGCCGTCGCCCTCGGCTGCGTCGAAGCGCTGGGCTGCGCGTCCGGTCTGATCCTGCCGGAGCGCCCGGTGCGTCGGGCAGACGCGATCGTGGTGCTCGGAAACCGCCCGCCAACGGACGAGGCGGGCAACGTCATGCCAGAAACGCGGCGCCGGGTGGAACAGGGCGTAGCGCTCTTTCACGCTGGTGCGGCGCCGCGCATGCTCTTTGCCGGCGGGCCGGCGCCCCACGGGCGGGTCGAAGCCCAAGTGATGGCGGACTTGGCCGAGTCGCTGGGCGTGCCCCGAGACGCGATGACGCTGGAGGAGCGCTCCACGGACACGATCGAAAACGCGCGATTCTCGGCTGAGGCGATGTGCGACGGACGCGATTGCTACCCGTCGATCGTGCTGGTGAGCTCGCCCTACCATTTGCAGCGGGCGCGCGAACTCTTCGAATGCGCGGGTTTTCGCGTGCAAACGTCCGCTTCGGCGGACCCCGGCGGCGCGTACGGGCGCCGTTTCGCCCGGTCCGAACGGTTCATTCGGGCCTACTACGCCCTCTTCGACGCGTGCGCCGCGGCCCGCCCCGAATGGCGCCGCCGGCCCGCACCTTGAGCCGTAACCCATTTGGAGCACAAAACACCGGTCGTGCGACTCTGCCGCGCTCCCTTCGTACAACCCTTCCGGAGTCGTATTTCGTGCAGTGGGACGCACACCACGCGGGATGAAACGCCCCAACGATTTCGGCCCCGATGGGTGCGCGCCAAACCGGTCGCGAGCCGGGGCGGGCTTCCGCTCCTTTTTACCTTTCGCCGGAGATGCTAGAGCTGGAGGATGATTCGATGGAGTCTCGTCTTTCGCAGCCTTTGCGCCGCCCTTTTGGCGTTCACCCTCAGCTGCGAAACGGGCGGTCGTCCCGATGGTTTTGCGCTGACGCCTGAGGGCGACGGACCGCGCATCGCTTGGGACCTAAACGCCGAGCCGTTTCCCGAACTTCCCCTGCCGAACGACACGGCCACCGTCGCCGATCCTTCGGCCCGCACGGGTCGCCGCATCAACGTGTCGCTTATCGCGCCCACCCAGTTCGAAGAGCTGACCCGAACCTACTTCTCCACGGTGGACGGTTGGGGCACGTACGCGCCGATCACCGTGCCCTTCGAAGACCACATCGATGTCTTTGACCTGGAGGACCGCCAGGGCGGCGGTTCGGACGCCTTCAGCGAAGAAGGCTTCACCCGTCACGCCGTGTACCTCATCGACATGGAAACGGGCCTTCCGATGCCCCTCGATGTGAACTCGGGCAACTTTCCCTTCGTGCTCGATTCGCCGAGCCAGTACTGGCAGAACGACCCGCGCGCCGGCGAGCATTTGCTCCTCCTGGAGACCGTCGACGAAGACGTGAACAACAACGGCATTCTCGATCCCGGCGAGGACACGGACTTCGACGGACACCTCGACGAACCCAACACGCGTACGGGCGAGCCCGGCGATATCGACGACCTCATCACCTACTACGAGCGCGAAACGCGCACGCTGATGCTGAAGCCGATCATTCCCCTTCAGCCCACGCGGCAGTACGCCGTGGTCATCACGGACCGGCTGCTCGGCGAAAACGGCAGCCCCGTGCGTTCGCCCTTCGACATGGTTCACCACGTTGCGCAGCGCGACTCCCTGGAGCCGCTCGAAGGCCACCTGCAGGCGCACCCCGAGCTCTACGGTGACCTTGCCGAGCGCGGCTGGGACGGCGTGGCCTTCGCGTGGTCCTTTACCACCCAAAGCGTGACGAACGACCTGGATGCGATTCGCGACGGCCTTCGCGGCGAGGGCGTGTTTTCCCGCCTTCAAGAAGAGTTCCCGCCGACCTACGCCCCGGCAACGCTGCGCGGCGGCGAGCCGCTCCGCAGCGCCGACCCCGGCTCCTGCGACTTCGCACCCGCGGACACGATCATCGTACCCGGCGACGTATTTACGGACGTCGTTGCACCGCTCCTGGCGATCCTGGCGGGCGAGAGCGGCCCCGGCGTCGACCGCATCGTCGAGTCCTTCGACGCACTCTCCCATATGGCGATCATCAACTTCGACTCGCCCTACTTTCTGGGCGACCCGAAGACCGTGGGCCTCGAGGACGTGTTCAACGTCGACTCGGTGAGCGGCGAGATGGAAGTGGGCCGCGAGACGCTCACAATGATGCTCTTTGTGCCGAAAGAAACGGCGACGGCGCAGCAGCCCTTCGACACGGCGTTCTACGTGCACGGCTACGGCAGCGCGTCGATCGAACCGCTGCCCTTCCTCGGCTACATGATGCAGAACGGCGTGGCCGTCGCGCTGCTCAATGCCGAAGGCCACGGCGCGCCCGTCGACGACACCATCCTAAACCTGGTCACTCCGGGATTCCGCGGCAGCTGCATGGGCCCCGCCATTGGCGCCGTCGCGTCGGGCCGCGCCGAAGACCTGACGGGTGATGGCCTCCCGGATAGCGGCAGCGACTTCTGGACGGCGTACGTCTTCCACACGCGTGACGTGGTTCGCCAAAGCGTGATCGACTACACGCGGGCTATCCAGCTGCTCGCGTCCTTCAACGGCCAGCCGGCCCTACCCGCGCGCGTCCCGGACTCGCCCATCGCGCCGATCTCCGACGTCGACGAGCCGAACGGCAGCGCCTACGACGCGGACCTCTTTGCCTACGACGGTCCGGACATCGCCGGCGACTTTGACGG
>JBCCRV010000752.1:0-3542 GCA_039201085.1 Myxococcota bacterium
ATGGCGGATAGCGGCACGTCGGACGTCGACGCGGGCTGGGTCGCCGATGCGGGAGTCCTGGCCGATGCGTCCGCCGAGTTCGATGCTCGCGGATCCGATGCAGGCGATGTATCCGCGCCGCGTACGGTGTCGTCTGCGTGTTCCGCCGGTGGAGCGCCGGCAGCGCTCTTCGCTCTGACCCTCTTTTTTGCACGACGACGCCGACGGGAGGGCGGTTGTAGTCATGCATCGATCGCTTGGCGCGGGTAGGGCGGTGATAGCGGCCCTTCGCCGAAGCGCTCGCGCCGGCTCAATCGCCGAAGGGGCCGCGAATCAACGCGTCGTCGTTGACGACGCTTTGGAGGTAGCCTTCGAGGATCGACTCCTCGGCGAAAGCCGTGTTGATCGACTCGAGAACGCACCCGTCCTCGCCGCCGGCACTGGGGACGCGCATGCGCGTCCGGGTGAACACCTCGGCAGCAAGGCAGGAGCGGGCCGCATCCGCTTCGACGAGCACGTTCATCAGGCCTGCACCGCCCTCGATACGGTCGACCCGTTCGTCGCGCAGCCGGACGTTCGTAACTACGGCGTCGATGGTGTGGGACGCGATGAGCGAGCCGTCGCGATCCCACACGCGCTCGACGCTTGTCGGCTCGCTGAGCGGACCGAAGTCCGCAAGAACGAAGCCGATCGGGTTGATGCGTTCGGCGTGGCAGCCGGCACACGCGCGGCCTGCGGTCTTCGCCTCCGTGCGCGCCCGTTCGCTGTACTCGTCGACGGGATAGTCGGCGGCGATTTCCGTGGCGACGTCTTCCGCGTCCGGTGGCACCGCACCGGGCGGATCGCAAAGGATGTGTTCGACGTAGCGCACGCCGCGGCTGATCGGGCTTGGCACCACATCGTCGCTCATCAGCGTTCCGGCCCGCAGGAGCAGCCCGCCGCGCGCGTCCCGAAGGGTCGCGGGGCCTTCGCTCTGAGCGACGCCATAGAGGGTGGCGAGCCGATCGGTGAAGGGAAAGACGGTCTTGTCGAGGAGGAGGTCGGCGAACGTTCCCCGCTCTTCAAAGAGGATATAGTCGAGGAAGCGGAGGAGTTCTTCGTAGGCTTCGGCCCCGAGTCCCTCGTGATCGATGCCCACGGCGCCAGCGGCGTACTCGTTCGGGTCCGGAACCGAATCGAGATGAATCCAATCGAGCACGATTTGGCGCACGCGCTCGCGGGCGGGTTCGGTTTCAAGCAAGCGCCGTCCTTCCCGTTCGAGATCGGCGAGGGTGCGGAGCCGACCCCCGTCGGCGGCTTCGCGAAGCGCTTCGTCCGGCGCCTCACCGGTTAGCCGGAACGCAAGGCGGGTTGCCGCTTCGTGGGGCGTGATCTGCACGGTGCGGCCCGCTTCGTCGCCGTCGATTTCAACGCGCTGGGTCGTGTGTGGCGAAGCGATGAGCGTGGCGACCGCAAAGCGCAGACCGTGTTCGCCTTCCTCCTCAAGGATCGCGAATAGACCTGTGCGTTCGTCGCTCGTGAGCGGACGGCGGTAGAGACGCGGAGCGAGCTCATCGACGACCTGCGCTTCGCAGGTCGCCATGTCGTCGGCGTCGCAGCCTAGTACACGGGCTCGGGCTTCTGCGTCGCCCTCGAGCGTCGTCCCGATCACGCGCGCGAGGTTCAGAACGCCTTCGACGTTCGTGATGCGATGATCAAACCCGACCAAAAAGCCGCCTGGAGGATCTTGCGGGATCGCCGCGGCGGCGCTTCGAACCTCGCTGCGCTCCATCACCTCGCCGAAGACGGCCTCGAGCGAGCGCAAGAGCTCCTGGCTTGTCAGTCGCTGGCTTCGCCCTTCCGCAAGGCCGCGCCGAGCTTCGTCGCAGGCGAGGGCGTCAGGCGTGAGCTCACCGCCGCCGAGACCGTCCGTTGCTCCGCTGCCGCTTCCGCCGCGGCGTTCTTCGGGAACGTCCGGCATGCCGCTCGGTCCGCTTCCGCCGGCGCTCCCAATGGCGCCTTCGCATCCCAGTAGCAGCGCGAGAAGGCCGAGTAGTTGAATACGCTCCATTATGCGCCTCGAAAGATTGGAAGGGTTTTGCGCTTCTCTTCGTTCGAGGAGAAGCGGGCCCGGCCGTGGTTGGAGAGCCAAATCGGCTCGTCGCGCAGCTCCCACTGGCGTCGGTCCTTATTGCCGTATTCGCCGAAACCGACGCTTCCGGTGATCGCTTCGATCGATTCGGTCGTGTGGCCCATGGCGTGCAGCAACGTCACGCCGATGCGGTTGAAGGGGCAGGGCGCGTTGTAGTCGCCGTCCTCGGGCTCGCCGTAGAGGTCGAGGAAGTTGCCCGTATCGAGACGGCCGGCGGCCCCGCCGAGAATGATGTTGTGATAGCCGAGCTGCACATGCAGATGGCCTTGCCACGCGTACTCCTGCGTGAAGAAGAGCGCCGAGTGGTCGAGAATCGTTCCCCCGCGCACGTCTTCGAGGGCGTCGAGTCGGCTCGCCAAGTGGGCGAGACGGTCGAGGCGCCAGCGGTTCTTCGGGTCGTAGATCTCCGCCGCCCTCGGGTTGCTGTAGTTACCGTGCTGGGCTTCGTGCCAAATTTCGCTTTCGGAGCGATCCCGCGGTGAGAAGTCGCTGTATTGAAAGTGCGCGATCGACACGACGGGCGTCATTTCGCAGGCCAGGGCGTAGGCGACGAGATCGCTTGCATAGTCCTGAAGCCGCCCGGCGTTGACCCGCCCTGCTTCGATGAGGACGGGCGCGCTGGGCGCGCTTCCGCAGGCGATGGGGCCTTCCACCAGCGATGAACGGGCGCGGCCTTCGGCTTCGTGCAGGAGCGCCACGGCGTCTTCGAGGCGCTGGCGGTCCGCGCGGCCCAGCCGGGGGTTGGCAAGGAGCGCGTCGTATCGTTCCTTGACCCGGTCGATAAGGCGAACGTTGCCCTCGTCGGCGGCGCTCGGACCCGTGTCCGCGTCCGGCTCGCTTGCACCGCCGAGCACGGCGTTTTCAAGCTCTGCGATGTCGTAGAGCATCGGGAGCTCGCCGTCGGGCGTCCACGCCCAGCGCCGGTACGAGTAGCGGTGCGTATCTTCGGACCCGTAGGCCGTTCGCATGTTGACGCGCAGGGCGGGCATACGGTGGCGGGTGCTTGCGAGCCGCTGTTCGATCACCCAGTCGATCGAGTAGGGAAAGAGCGGCGGGTTGTAGCCAGCGCGCTCGACGTAGTTGCCGCCGAAGGTTGAAATGACCGAGTTGTGCAGGTTCGACTCGGAGCTGAGCGCCGCGCCCGAGAGCAAGTTCATCTTGTCGAGCAGACCGTCCCAGGTGGCGCCGGTGATCGACGGCGTAAGCCGTCCGCCCAGCGCGTCCCAAATGCCGCGGAGCGATTGGCGCTTCGTGACGTCGTCGAGACGCTCCTCGCGCACGATGGTCGAGTGGTCGGCGGGAAGGGGTGACAGCTCGTTCGCGGCCAAGCCGCCCTGACCCATCACCTGCAGGTAGCGCAGGCCATCGCCGACCTGGGCTTCGGCCTTCGAAAAGGTGGAGGTGGTCAGCGAGGGAAGGAAGGGAATGGCCA
>JBCCRV010000753.1:0-3528 GCA_039201085.1 Myxococcota bacterium
CAAGCACGCTTGGCGCTTCGTTCCGCAGTGCAGAAGCCAGCGCCTCGGCTTGGCTAGGCTGCACTTGCAGCATCACGCGCACCACGATCTTGGACTCCCCTTCGGTCCCTTGTGGGGAGGGGTTGGCTTCGGAAGCCGAAGCGGGCGGCGATGAGGAAGGCGCGCCGCATGCGGCGAGGGCGGCAAAAAGAAGGGAGGTTCGACCCATGGTGGTTCCTTTTGTAAACGTGGTTGTCAAAATGGTAGCTATGGTTGTCTATATAGTGTTTTCAAAGAAAGACAATGCAATTGTCGAAATGGCTGCGCCTTCGTTGTGCGCGAAGTAGGCTGCAGCCATGGACGACGATTTTCGGCGCTTCCGTCGGGGTCACTTGGGGCGCGCGCTCGTGCGCGCAAAGTGGGCCTTCGATGCCCAGTTCGACGAGCGCATTCGGGCCGCCGGTTTCGACGACTACCGCCCCAGCGACGTGGAAATCGTCGCGCGCCTCCCGGACGAAGCGGGGACGACCGTTACCGAGCTCGTTCGCCGGGCACGCCGTTCGAAGCAAGCCGTCGGCAAGCTTGTCTCCAGCCTCGAAGAACGCGGCTATGTACAGCGGCGTCCGGACCCAGACGATGGCCGCGCCCAGCGCATCTTCCTGACCTCCCGCGGCGAACGTTTCCTGCGGGCCGCCCGAACGGTCATCGAGGCGATCGAGGACGACTGGTGCGCCCAGCTATCGGAGCGACGCGTGAAGGGTTTGAAGAGGGCTCTCTTAAAAGCTGCCGATGCGTTTGGCGGTGAGGATTACCTCTAAAGGAAGCGGTCGAAACAGCGCGCAGCTCTCGTTGGCCGCCGCGAACGAAACACCCCGTCGCTACGCAAGCGGGCGCGGAGCCGCTCCGCTCGCCAGCAACACGCGCCCGTTCGGCAGGGTCGACCTACGTGCGTTGCATGTCGCCATAGAGTGTTGGCTCTCGTTCGGTTGCGCAGATGCAAACGACCGTCAGAGGCAGACGTACTTACGTTGCCGCCTGCTCGCTTTCCTCGTCTTGCGTTGGGGACGATGGTGGGGGCGCACCGTCCGTATTCGGCGCATCCCGTCGTGGTGCGTCGTCGTCGCCGCCGCCTTCGCTCTCGCCTTCGTCTTCGCCTTGTTCACCGTCGGAGGTCGACGAACCCGGGGTGCTGGCGCGCCAACTCGGCGACTGGCCCGCCGGCACCGCCGATTCATAGCCCGCCGCGTCATCTTCCCGTGCGGCGCGCGCGTCGACAGCGGCCGCGGACAGGATGTACGGGCGCGCGTGCGACTGATGGCAGAAGGGCGGCTGACGCAGGAAGTCCCAGTGCAAGTAGACGAGACCGTCCGGGCTGCGAATCGCTTCCGGCGGCGCGTTGAAGGGAGACGCGCGAACGATGGCGTTGTAGGTCCCGTAGTCGTAGTTGATCTGGCCGCTGCTTCGTACGATGCCGATTTGTTCAATGCTCCCGTCGCTGTTCAGCACGATTTCCAGACGCGTGTGCAGGTTTGCGTCGCTCAACGCGTTGGACTGCGCGGTGGGAAGCCCGTCCAGGAAGCGGTGAAAGCTGACGTGAATCTTCCGGTGCATGGCCGCGATGTAGCTTGCGAAGGGGCTCGCCGCCGCGTTGAGCGCTGTTGTGTCGCCGCTGCGAACGTTGGGCACAAAGTTCTCGATGGCGGCCCGAAAGCGCCGCCAGTTTTCCTGTCGCTCGCCGTTGCCGCGCAGTCGGCTTAGGCGCTGCTCGGCGTACGCTTCACGCTCCTGGCGCAGTCGCTCCGAGCCAACCGCCGCTTCAAACGTGTTCCAGCCGACGCGCAGGTTTGGCCCGTTTGACGGGCCGTCGATCAACGAGCCGGAGCGCCCCCTTCGGGCAGCCCGCGGATCGCCCTGTCCGGTTCCGTCGCCCGTCCCGGCTCGGCGCGGCCGGCGAACGGTGAAGGTGCCGATGCCGTCCGAAATCGTCACTTCCTCCATCGCCTCAGACCCGCCGGCGTTGCCGGCGCTCGCTTCTTCGCGTCGCTGGGCTGCCGCGCTCGCGGATGCGGTTTCCTGCGCTTCGCTCTCGGTCTGACCTTCGCTCTCATCGGTCAGCTCCTGCGATGCGATGAGGTCTTCGGAGCCATCGCGATCCTGGGTTTCGCGCACTTCTTCGTCGCTTGCGTTACCCAGTTCGTCCACCTCACTGGACTCGAGCTGGGCCCCGATCTCCGGTTGCGGCGAGTCCTCGACGAGGTTCGTCACCTCGGCAACGGTCTCCTCGTCGACCTGGTTGTTCTCCTCCGCCAGAAAGCGTGCGTCCGACGGCGCCTCGACTTCGGGGTTTTGCGAGCGTTGCTCCACTGCGATGCGTTGCTCGCTCGCATCGGGGGGCTCCACCTCTTCCGGCTCCGGCTCCGGCTCCGGCTCAGGCTCAGGCTCAGGCTCTGCAAGGGTGGGCAGGGCACGGAGCTCGCGCACGGATGGCCTTTCCGACGCAGAGCTCGGCTCTGCTTCCAGCAAAGGTTCGGGCTCCACCTCTTCGGGTTCTGGCTCGGGTTCTTCCGCCGGGAGCGCGGTCATTTCGATGAACACGGGCTCGGCCGGCTCGGGCGCTGCGGGTGCCGAACCTTCGAAGGCCTTCGCGAGTACGCCAAGCGCTCCCCACACCGGCAAGTGCACGGCGACGCTTGCCCCGAGTCCGAGGATGAGTGCGATGAACACCGGGTCGCGGCGTCTCATGACACTGGGAGATCCTTCTCAACCAGGCATTCACCCACACTTTTTGAGTGATTTATATCGTATTCTTGGTGCACTTGGGCGGCCTGGAGGCGCGCAGGACCTGCGCCTGCATGCCTTACACACATAGGACCCTGGGCCTATTTCCGCACGCCGACCGCTGGCGCGGCCCGTTCGCGGGTGGCAACGTGCGCGCCATGACGAGCACCCAGTCCGAAATCGAAGTCTCCTACGATATCAGCAACGAGTTCTTCAATCTCTGGCTTGACGAGAACATGCACTACACGTCCGCGAGCTACCTTACGGGCGATGAAACGCTGGAGCAGGCGCAGATTCAGAAGTGCCGAATCCTCGCGGACTACGCAGAGATCACGCCCGAAAGCTACGTGCTCGATATCGGCTGCGGTTGGGGCTCAAACCTGGAGTACCTCGTTCGTGAACGCGGTGTGAAGCGCGCCCACGGCATCACCCTCTCGACGGCCCAGTGCGAATGGATTCACGCGAAGGGCATCGACGCGATCAGCGCCGAGGTTTGCGACTACGCGCTCTACGAGCCCAAGGAGAAGTTCGACGCGCTCGTTTCGATCGAGATGATCGACCACCTTTGCTCGCCGGCCCAATCGCACAAGGGCATGGCCGTTGAGCTTTACCGAACGTACTTCAACAAAGTCGCTCAGTGGGTGGAGCCCGGCTCCTGCTTTGGTTTTCAGGCGATTCTGCGCAATCGCATTCCCCGTACGCGCAAGGATCTGGAAGATCTCGCCTTTACCGCGGATGACATCTTCCCGGGCGGTTTGAACCCGCGCCTGG
>JBCCRV010000754.1:0-3518 GCA_039201085.1 Myxococcota bacterium
GCGGTGCAGCGACGCTGCCGCGCGGCTTCAACGATGCGTTCCAGGTTCAGGTACGAGTGGGCCGCACGGGCCGGTCCGAGGGCCACAGTCTCGCGCCCCTTCGTGTAGGGCGCGCCCGCGTCCGCCGCGCTCACGGCCAGGACCGGCGTCACGCCGAGCCGCTCGCAGGTGCGCGCGACCCGCTCCGCAACCTCGCCCCGGTTCGCGATCATGATGCGCCGAAACCCCGTGTAGTCAGCCATGGCTGCGGGTGTACCAGAGGGGTGGCTTCCCGTCTCGCCAAAGCTGCACGCGGTGCCGGTAGCGCCGTGGCGCGACAAAGGTCGCAAGAACTCGTAGCCTCGGGGGATGACTTCGGTACAGCGCAGGGTTGCTCGAATGCGGGTCGCGTGGGTTCTTGGGGCGACGCTTCTGGTGGCGTGCGGGGACGACGACGGCGAAACGGACGCCGCCGCCGACGCGGTCGCCGAGACCGGTCAGGCCGACGTGGCCGTCGATGAAGGCGCTGGCGAGGACGCAGCTCCAGCTGAGGATGCCGCCCCGCGTGAGGTGGGAACGGACCTGGCGCCGCCCGACATGGCGGTGGACACCGACCCACCGGATACGGCCTTGGACGCCGCACCGATGGACGCGGCACCCGTGGATATGACGCTGGACATGGCGATGGACGCGGCGCCCGCAGACCTGGGCATGGATGCGGAGCCAGTGGACATGGCTGCTGACATGGCGCCCTCCTGTCCCGCGAGCGCGCCGGTTGCGGCGACCAACCTCGGCGACGACGCGCCGCAAGAGCTGGTCTTCGTGGGTGTGGACTTCACGGCGGATATCGTGGCGATTCGAAACGTGTCCGCGGAAACGGTCACGACGAACGCGCCCTGGCGGCTCTGCCGCGACGGCCGCCGCTACGATACGACGCTGCCTGCGATGGTCATCGCGCCCGGAGAAACGGTGTTTCTGCACATGACCCAGAGCGACACGGACGCCCACCCCAACTATTTCATGGCCAACGCCGCCTTTGATCTCGCATCGGAAGGAATGCTGATCCTCTACCACGCAGCCGGCTACTCGACCCCCGGCTCGGTAGAGACGGCGGTGCGTTGGGGGACAGCCGTGGGCTTTCGCGAGGCGACCACGGACGCGGCTGGAATCTGGGCCGACGATGAGTTCGTACCCGTTGCGGCGGGCCACGAAGCCGTGATCCTTCGTGAGGGCGCCACCTCCAGTACGGAAGACGGTGACTGGGTGTCGATCGCGGAACGAACGCTCTGCTTTCCCTAGGGCCTCTCCATGCTGAGGTACTGGAGACCTGACCAGCAATGCCGCGTCGTCGCTGTGCGACGGCAGCACAACGCCTGCAGCCATCCCAACCTGGAACCCTATGGCTTTTTGGGGCGCTGCGGATTCGGACGCTGCAATCATCGCGCTCTCGGCACAAATCGCCGGGCGGCATTGCTGGTCCGGTTTCTGGCACGCAGCGTTTTCTGCGCGGTGACGGTCGAGCGATCGAAGGGGAGAACGCCCAGGGGGCAGGCACGAAACGCCCGACATTCACCTAAGTGAGCGAGATCACACTGCAAAGGAGTGTGAACAAACCCTTCAATATTGTCGGACCCCCTTGACGGCCGCGGAGCCAGGGATGAACGTTTGGGCATGAATCAGCAGCAGCCCTACGCCCAAGGCGGAAACGCCTATGGCCAGTACGCGCCCACGGTCGCCGATGCGTCCGTCGAGGACCGCTCGACGTTCATCGTCAAAACCTACGCGCACCTCGTCGGCGCCATCTTTGCGTTCGTCGGGCTGATCGCCCTGTGGTTCGTGACAGGCGTCGCGGACATCATCGCGCCGATCATGGTCTCCAGTCAGATCGGTTGGCTCGTCGTACTTGGCGGTTTTATGGCGGTGAGCTGGGTCGCCCAAAAGTGGGCCATGGCCGATACGTCGCAGGGCATGCAGTACGCGGGCCTTGGTCTCTACGTGTTCGCGGAGTCGCTGCTCTTCGTCCCACTCATCTACATCGTCTTCCTCATCATGGCGGAAGAAGGCGGCAGTGGACTCGCCCTGCTCGGCGAAGCGGGCGTGCTCACGGTCCTGCTCTTCGGTGCCCTTAGCGCCGTTGTGTTCATCACGCGGAAGGACTTCAGCTTCCTCCGCGGTGCCATCATGTTTGGCGCGATCGCAGCGATGGGACTCATCATCGCATCTGCCATCTTTGGCTTTGAGCTTGGCATCATCTTTAGCTGGGCGATGGTGGTATTCGCCGCGATGACGATCCTCTACAAGACGAGCGGTGTCCTGCACCACTACAACACCACGCAGCACGTCGCCGCGGCATTGAACCTCTTCGCCAGCTTCGCCCTTCTGCTCTGGTACGTGATCCGCATCCTTCTCGCCTCCCGGCGCTAGAAGGAACGCGAGACCCAAAAAGGGCCAGCGCTTTGGCGCTGGGCCTTTTTTGTTTGGGTGTCGGGCGCCGGTTCATCGGCCTGTTGTTAGTCGCGCGCTTGCCACCAATTGGCCATCAGGGGCCAGAGGGCCTTGCGGGCGCCGCCGCTTACGACGGCGCCGACGTGGCCGCCGCGGAGGTGGTTGGCCGTAAGATCGCGGGAGCCGGAAAGGCGCGCCAGCGGTTCGGCGGCGCCTCGCGGCACGATGTAGTCGTCTTGGAACGTGATGACGTGCAGCGGCATCGTGAGGGCGCCGAGGTCCACGCGATGGCCATCCAGGAGAAAGCTCCCATTCACCAGCGCGTTGGCTCGGTAGATGTCGAGGATCCATCGGCGAAAGACGTCGGAGGGAATCGCGACGTTGTCGTTCGCCCAGCGTTCCTTCGCGAAGAAGCTGTCCAGGAAGGCGTCGTTCCATCGGCGGCCTTGCACCGCTTGGTCCGCTAAAAAGGTCAGTTTACTCCCGTGCAGCGTGGGGCGCAGCAGGTTGAATGCGGACTGAAGGAGCGGCCAGGGCGCGTTGCCCATGCCGCCGGCGAAGGCCTCCACGTCGAAGTCTTCGCTTCGGGTCCAAGCGCCGAGCAGGTCGTCTTCGTCGAAGGCAACGGGAGACGCCAGGGCCGTCAGACTGGCGAAGCGCTCGGGGTAAACGGCACCCAGAATCAACGCAAGCGTGCCGCCCATGCAGTACCCCAAGACGTGCGCTTGCTTCGTTTCGACGTCGCGCAGGTCGCCGAGCTCCGCAGCCTTTCGAAGGGCCCGCCGGAGGTAGCCGCCGATGTACTCGTCAAAGGTGACGAAGCGGTCCTCGTCGGCCGGCGTTCCCCAATCGAGCACGTAAACCTCGTGGCCCTGCTCCAGAAGCCACTCGACGAGGCTTCGGCCGGGGCAGAGGTCGAGCACATACCAGCGGTTGATCATCGACGGGACCATCAGCACAGGCACATCGAAGCGGCGTTTCTCAGGTGTGAAGCGCAGCAGGCGGCACTTGTTCTCGCGGTACACGACGGAGCGCGGCGTCAGCGCAACTCGCGGGAGCGGCCGTGCAAAAAGCGACGTCAAACGGCGGGCAGC
>JBCCRV010000755.1:0-3517 GCA_039201085.1 Myxococcota bacterium
CACCCCATCTACACCCCGCGCCCGGCCACCGCGCAGGCTCCAATTCCCCTCTCTACGATGTCGCGTCCCTCCCTGATGCCCGCCCCCTGCTGGATCCACACGTCGCTCGTCACGAACATCTTCGCGAGGTCGTCGTTCGTGACGACGCGGCTCGGGACGTAGTGACCAACACCTAGAATTGCCGTGGCTGCCATAAATATCGCTCCTGATGACTGGAGCCCACCCTAGCGAAGTGGCGCAAAAGCTCAACGGCCTTGAATGACGCACCGCGGCGAAACCGAAGGGGTCATGCCGGCATTGGGAGACGAGTGGAGCCGAAGCCGGTGGGCGCGACGGCTGCCATAACCCGCGACGCGCCGATCGCCGCGCCACCGAACCTCTACCCGCCCGCCGAGGGACCGCGTCTGACGAAAGCTGACCAAGAAAAACAACTGGCTAGCCCGATTCCACCTGCTAGCGTCAGCCCCTCAGGCCGAGTGGCGGAATTGGCAGACGCGGCGGATTCAAAATCCGCTTTCCTCGGAAGTGTCGGTTCGAGTCCGACCTCGGCTACCAGGCGTTCTCGGGCACGCGTCCGTGGGTGGCATCGTACCGAATAGTCTGTTCGAGTAGCCGCTCATCGTGGGTGCAGAAACGTCTGCGCAGCGGGAAACCGCGCTCGCCATCCTGCTGGGAAAGGCGCGTCAAAGCGAATGTGCGTCGAGCGGTGGCCATTGGGGCAAGTTGGCTGCAGGAGCATGCGGTGACCGGCACACTTATCATCGCCTTTCTCCTTCTCGTTGCGGGGGTGGCGGCCGTGCCGATCGCCACGCGCTTCGGCCTCGGGTCCGTGCTCGGCTACCTGATCGCGGGGATCGCGCTCAGTCCCGTCCTGCGCGCCCTGCACGTGGACGTCGGCGCCCTTCAGGTCTTCGCCGAGTTTGGCGTGGTGATGATGCTCTTCCTCATCGGCCTCGAGCTTCAGCCGAAGAAGCTCTGGGAGATGCGGCGTAAGCTTATCGGCCTCGGCGGCGGTCAGGTCGTCGCCACCACTGCGGTGATTGGCGGCATCGCGTTTTTCTTCAACGGCCGTCCGTGGCAGACGGCCCTCGCCATTGGCCTCGTCCTCACCCTTTCGTCGACGGCGATCGTTCTTCAGTCGCTCGCGGAGAAGGGCCTGCTGCGAAGCGAGGGCGGCGAGTCGTCGTTCTCCGTTCTTTTAATTCAGGACGTTTCGATCATTCCCATCTTGGCGACGCTTCCGCTTCTCGCAGCGCCCGGCCTGACTGCCAGCGCGTCGAGCGATCATGGCGGCCACCACCACGACACGATCAACATCACGGAGGGCATGCCGGACTGGCTCGCTGGGCTCACCACCCTCGGCGCGATCGTCGCCGTCATCGTGGTGGGGGCCTATCTCGTGCCCATCATGTTTCGCTTCATCGCGAAGGGCCGCCTCCGCGAACTGTTCACGGCCGCGGCCCTCGCCGTCGTCATTGGCGTCGCCCTCCTGATGACCTTCGTAGGCCTCTCGCCGGCCCTCGGGACCTTTCTCGCCGGCGTGATGCTCGCCAACAGCGAGTACCGTCACGAGTTCGAGAGCGACATCGAGCCCTTCAAGGGCCTCCTGCTCGGTCTCTTCTTCATCACCGTCGGTGCCAACATCGACTTTGGTCTCGCGCAAGCGCGACTCGGCGAAGTGGTGTTCTGGGCGCTCACCACGATGGTCGTTAAGGGCGCCGTTCTCTACGTGGTCGGACGACTCTCGGGGCTGCGCAATCAGGCCCTCTGGCTCTTCGTGCTCGCCCTTCCCCAAGCCGGCGAGTTTGCCTTTGTGCTCATTGCCTTCGGCGTGGCCAACATGGTGTTCGACGACTCGCTTGCGAAGCTGCTTCTCCTGATCGTCGCGTTGACGATGCTGCTCACGCCCCTCCTCTTTCTCTTCTACGACCGGGTCATCGCGCGTCGTTACAACACGAAGGAACCGAAGGAAGCGGACGCCATCGACGAAGAGAGCCCGATCATCATCGCAGGACGCGGCCGCGTCGGTGGGCTGGTAGACCGCATCCTACAGGTGGCGGGCTATTCGACAACGGTCATTGACTACGACAGCTCGCACCTCGAAATCGTGCGCAAGTTTGGCTTTCGCGTGTACTTCGGCGACGCCACCCGCCCCGACCTCTTGAAGGCCGCCGGTATCGAGCGGGCGCGCCTACTCGTCGTGGCGTTGGACGAGCGCGAGCAAATCGATCGGCTGGTGAAGCACGCGCTCAAGCACTACCCGAACCTGCACGTTACGGCGCGTGCCCTCGACCGCAACCACGTATTCGAGCTCTGGTCCTACGGCTGCCGCGACATCATTCGCGAAACCTACGACAGCTCGATGCGCATGGGACGCTCTACCTTGGAAGCGCTCGACATCGACCGCGAGACGGCCCAGTCGATGGTCGACGCATTCGAAACGATGGACCGGGCGTCCATGCCGGAGATCGCCGATCTCTACGACATGGACGTTCCCTACCATCAGAACGATGCGCTGATCGCAAAGGTGAAGGAGTGGCGCCAGAAGTGGGATCCCATCCTGCGCGAACAGATGGACGAACTCCTCGAGGGCGAACGCTAGCGCGATTCGTGCTTCAAGCCCGCAAGCACCACCCGGGCGTGCTCCGCGAGCTGGGAGCGAAAATCAAAACGCGCCCAGGCAAACTCCGGTTCTTCGAGCACGGTGCGGACCGCATCGGCAGGATGGCTGGCGTGGTAGATGCCGCTTGCTTGCGCCGCAATGTAGTGCACGGCGCGCTGGCATTGCGCGGGTGAGAGACTTGGCATCGCCCGATTCAGGCTCGTTGCGTAGCGAAGCAGCGCCACCACCACCTCCCGCTTGAAGGCGCGGATGGCGTCGACGCTGACGTTTTGCTCGAGCACCGACCCGACCAGCGACGTGAGATGAACAAGTCGGGGTTGGTCTGCGAGCGCATCCGCAATGGCCTCCGCCACACCCTCGGCATCGTCCGATCCAACCAAGGCATCAAGGCGACGCTCAATCGTTTTGGCGACCTGCGCGTACTCCCGCTCCAAAATCGCAAGGTAGATGTGCTCGCGGCTTTCAAAGTAGCGGTAGACGTTGGCTTTGCTGCTGCCGGCCCGACGCGCGATCTCGCTCAGGCTCGAGCTGACGAGGCCGACTTCATCAAAGAGCTCCGTCGCGGCTTGAACGATCGCCGAGCGCCGATGGGCCTTTTGGTCCGGATGCCGGGCTCGCTCGAAGGACATAAACAAAGCATAGAGGACCATCGGTCTACTAACAAGACGACATAGTTGCTGGATTCTGATGTTTTTCGAGCAAATCCTTCACACATACCTTGATAAGAGACCGTTGGTCCCCTAGTAGATGACCACCAGTTACTTGTGAGGAGCAAAAGATGGAGCATTGGTCGATCGAACAGATTCCGAATCTCAGCGGACGCGTCGCCATCGTCACGGGCGCAAACAGCGGCATCGGCTTTGAAACCGCGCGCGTGCTCGCGGAGCGCGGCGC
>JBCCRV010000756.1:0-3515 GCA_039201085.1 Myxococcota bacterium
GACGACGTTGTCATGCAGGAGAACCAGCACGAGCCGCGCGAAGGCAAGCCGGCATGCCGCACGTACGAGGAGCAGTTCTTCGGCAACATCAAGGAGTTTCACGGCGCCGAACTGCATCACAGCGCCGTCGACGGTGAGCGCAGCTATTCGGAGTGGACCTTCGACGTCACGTTCGTCGACGGCAAGCGTATGACGAACCGACAGGTTGCCGCCCGCACCTGGAAGGACGGCAAAGTGGTTTTCGAACGCTTCTTCTACGAACCGAACATCGCCTGAGGCGCGTCCCGATTTGCGAAGCGGTCCGCCGCGCTGCACGCGGACCGTTCGCGGAACGCCGCGCCTAGGGCAGCCGAATGCCCAGCGCCTCGAGCTGGGCCTCGGCCTGCGGGGCCCAGCCTCGGTTCGCGATTGGACTTGCCGGGCTCGGATGCAGCATGTGATCGATCGGAAGCTTGATATCGGTGTTCTTGAGCGCCGCTATCGCCCGCTTCTTCGCCCACACGCCGACGCCGACGATTCGCGCCGGTTGAAGGTGGCGAACGGTTCTGACGAACGCGTCGTCGCACGCCTCGAGGAGCGGCTTGCGCTCCCCGGCGGCGAGCTTCTCGGGCACGAAGTTGCGTCCGCTCTCCTCCATGAAGGCGAGTGGACAGTAGTTCGCCACGAAGAAGCGCGCGAAGAACGCATCCGGCGTACCGAAGCGGGCCTGCGCCCAGCCCCACAGGCGGGCGCCACTCACTTCTGAGCGCGTGCAGTCGAGGCCCGTAACGGGTCGTTTGGGATGCTCGTTCTTAGGCTTTTTGACCTTGCCGTCGAGGCCCATCCAATCGCGTACAGCGGCGATCTCGCCAAAGGGCACCCCGGTCTGCGCCATCCCCCACGGACCGGGATTCATTCCGAGGAACAGAACTTCCTTGGGCGCGGCGCCGAAGCGCGTGAGGTATGCGTGATGCATCTCGCGGGCGTAGCGCGAGGGGTCGTAAACATGCGTGACGGGGGCCGAGAAGGTGAGCTTGGCGAGCTTGCGCGAAAGCGCGTCAGCGATCTTGGTGAGCACGGGGCGGGTATATCCCGTGACGGCGCTTAGTGGGTCGGGAATTGGGGCGAACGCGCGCGACGCGACATCTCTCCCCGAAGTGCCTTTCGCTAAGGCGCCTTCGTTCCCAAACCCCATGGCGATCGCCCGAACGATCGGTTAGACAGCGCCATGGCCGACGCCCCCGTCATCGACACGCTTATCGACGCGCAGAAAATCGCCGACCGCATTGCCCAGCTCGGCAAGCAGATCACCGAGGACTACGCCGGTAAGGAAGTGGTGATTGTGCCCGTGCTGAAGGGCAGCTTCGTCTTCGCGGCCGATTTGATTCGGCAGATCGACCTGGAGTGCTCGATCGACTTCCTCGGGCTGCGCTCCTACGAGGGCACCGAGTCGAGCGGCGTGGTGCAGATCACACACGATCTGACCAAGGCCGTGGAAGGTCGGCACGTCATCGTCGTGGAGGACATCGTCGATACGGGCCTAACGATGCAGTACCTGCTCGAGAACTTGGCGACGCGAAAGCCCGCGAGCGTGAAGACCGTGTCGCTGCTTCATAAACCGGCACGCTCGAAGGTCGAAGTTCCGATCGACTACCTCGGCTTCACGATCGATGACGTCTTCGTCATCGGCTACGGCCTCGACTTTGATCAGAAGTATCGAAACCTCCCCTACCTCGGCGTCGTTCGCTCCTAGCCATGGCCGATCGACTCGAGATGCTCGACGCGATGATCGCGAAGGGAACGGACGATCCCTTCGTATTCTACGCGCGCGCGATGGAGTTTCGCTCGCGGGGCGATCGGGCCGCCGCCCTCGAGGCGTTCACGGACGTTCGCGATCGCTTTGAGGATTACGTGCCCACCTACTTGATGGCCGCGCAAGTGTGCGCCGAGCAGGAAGACCTGGAGAGCGCGCGAACGTGGTGCAACGCCGGCATCGAACGCGCGAAGGCAGCCGGCGACGGCCACGCCGAAGGCGAGCTGCAGGCGTTTCTCGACGAACTGGCGTAAGCAGGTTGCGGCACCAGCCTGCTAGTCGCGAACGAAAGAGGTGAGCACGTGGTCGCGCCACTCGCCGCCGAGGTAGAGGTACTTCGGCGCGAGTCCTTCGATCTTGAACCCCAGCCGTTCGAGCACGGCGCCGCTTCGCGCGTTTTCCGGAATGTAGTTCGCCATGACTCGGTGAAGTCCGTGCGCCTCCATCACCGCCGGCATCGCGGCCGCAATCGCTTCGGTCATGAGGCCTTGGCCGACGTGCTCGGCGTCGAGGCCGTAGCCGAGGTTGCATGCGCAAAAGGCGCCCATCGTGATGTTGGTAAAGTTGCACGTGCCGATCACGCGCTCGACGTTTGGCGGTCCCGGACGAAGGAGGAAGTAGCGAACGGCCAAGCCGCTCTGCGCTTCAGACAGGTTTGCTTCGAGGCGCGCGCGCCAAAAGGCCGGCGTGTAGAAGCCGCGGGGGCGCTCTGGTTCCCAGGGTTCGAGGTGGGCGCGGTTGCGTTCAAAGTAGCGCACCACGGCCTCCGCCTCCGCCGGCCCCGGTTGGACCAGCCATAGCCGTTTCGTTTCCAGGCTGCGCGGCGCCGTCACCTCGCCAGCCTAGCGCACATTTGGCGTATCCCTTGCGCCAGAATGGACGAATACGTCGCCGTTAGCGGCTGGGCATGACGCCCGGGTCGCTCGCATGCACGCAGCGGTTTCGGCCCGTGTCCTTCGCGATGTAGAGGGCGGCATCCGCCGCTTCGACAAGCGTCGTCTGGCTCACGAAGGGGTGGAGGTGGTCGAAGGTGGCGACGCCAAAGCTCGACGTCACATGCAAGGGTGCGACCTGGCCGACGTCAACGGGCAGCTCCTCCACCTTCTTTCGCAGCCGTCCCGCGAGCGTCATCGCGCCGCACGCTTCGATGCCGCGCAGCACAATGCAGAACTCTTCGCCCCCGTAGCGCGCAACCATGTCTTCGATGCGTATGGTCGACGCGAACGCGGTGGCGACTCGGCGTAGCACCTCGTCGCCGGCGGGATGGCCGTACGTGTCGTTGACGCTCTTGAAGCGGTCGATGTCCGTCAGGATTACGGACAGGGCGCTGCGGTGGCGGGCGGCAAAGGCAAACTCTTCGCGCAGCCTGTCGTCCAAGTGGCGCCGGTTGTAGAGCTTCGTGAGCGGATCTCGGACCGCCGCGTCGTAGAGCCGCTGTTGGGCTTCGTGCTCCATATCGTCGAGCAGCTGGCTGCGAAAGATGACGCCCCGTCCAAGCTGGATGCGGTCGCCGTCGCCGAGGGGAACGGCGTTCACGACGGGGACGCCATTCACGTAGGTACCGTTGGTGCTCCCCAGATCTTGAATGAAGTGAGCGCCGCTCCGCCGGTAGATTCGCGCGTGCCGCCGGGAGAGGCCGCTGTCATCGATGCGCTCGGTGGCATCCTGGCCGCGACCGATGACGATTTCATCGCCTTCGAAAAGCACCAGCGCGCCGGCGCGC
>JBCCRV010000757.1:0-3512 GCA_039201085.1 Myxococcota bacterium
GCTGAGTGCTGAGTGCAAGGCGCAGAGCGCAGAGCGCAGAGCGCTGAGTGCAGAGCGCTGAGTGCAGAGCGCTGAGTGCAGAGCGCTGAGTGCAGAGCGCTGAGTGCAGAGCGCTGAGCGGCCCTGGGTATGCAGACCGCTAGCGGAGGGCGCGGAGCCAGGCGGCGATGGTCGAAGCCGGCGGCAGCTCGCTAAGCTCGAAACGGATCGTCGCTGCCGATCCGCTGCGCGTGGCCTTCAGGCGCGACGGCGACGCTAGCCAGAACTGGCCGGCGAGCTCGAGGCGCGCTTCAGCCCAGCGCGCGTCTTCCTCCGCGCGCGGGTCGGAGCCGAAGCCGCGGCGGACCCAGGCGGCGAGCCGAATGAGCGCACCGGAGGGTGGCGGCAGGGACGCATCCGGTTCGTAGCGGCGAAGGCGCGCCGTGATGTTCATCGCGCCGGCGGCTTCGGCGCTGACATCGAGTTCGAGTTCGACGACCACGCCTTCATGCCGCAGCTCGCAGCGCTGTCCTTCCACGCGCAGGCGTTCAGCCGATCGGTAGGCGCCCTGCCCTACGCGCTGCACTTCAATGAGCCGCCGGCGCACGGCGAGCTGGTGCGACCGGATCACGCGCTCTGCGGGCTCGATCGGGCGCGGTGGCAAGCGGGCGACGAGGCCCTCCTCCCGGGTGATCGTCATGAGGTTCGCTTCACCGGTCCCCGTCATTTCAACGACGCCGAAGGCGTAGAGGCATCGACTGAGATACATCAAGCGCACGGGCATCGACACGTCCGGCAGTGGGCTCATCGTGTCGCCGGCAAAACGCAGCGTTCGGTCCGCCTTGGTCCGCAGCGCGACCACAAAGCGCGTGCGGTCCCAAAGCACACTGAGGCTGTCGAAGTCGCCGCGTGGTTCCCACACGCGGTGCGGCCGCTCGATGGCGGCGCCGCTGGCGTTAAAGAGGGCGAACTCTACGCCGCCATCTTCGAAGGCGAGCGCCACGGCGGTGCGACCGGCTTTCGCCAGGCATGCCAGGTTCACGAGCTTCCCACCCAGGCGGTGAACGACTTCCCGCGTTTCCTTGGTCGACGGGTCGTGAAAAACCACCAACAGACCTCCGTCGAGGATCGCCAGAAGTAAGAGTGCGTCATGCACCGCGACGGCGCGAAGCTCCCGCACCATAGGGCGCTTGCTGATCGTTCGTGGCTCAAGGGCGTCGTTCGGAGCGCGACCGTCGTTGGAAAGGCGGCCCTTTCGAAACGGAGGCGCCCCGACGAGCAAGACGCCGTCGGCGGCCACGCCAGCGAGCCACGTCGTTCGGGCCTGTACGAGGGCAGGCTTTCGAACGCCGGGCAGCGTCAGAACCGTGCCGTCGGGAAGGCGCGCGTGGGCGGAATCGCCGTCCAGGTAGGCCACGGCGGGCCCAGGAAGCACGGAGACGCGTCCGTGGCGCGCACCCGTACCGAGGTACGTGCTCTGCTCTGGCTCAAGCGCACCGACGTGCGCGAACGATGCGTGCGCCGGGCCGAGCGCGCCGTTCCAAGCCACTTCAAGACGCTGCGAAAGGCTCAAGTCAAAGCGCAGGGGCGTGAACGCTTCGTCGCTCACGTCTTACTCGCGGCCAGCGCTGAGTTCGACGAGTCGATCGACGAGGAAGCGCGACTGCTGCAGCGACTCATCCGTGAAGGCATGACCGAAGAACGCGCGGACCTCGTCGAAAAGCGCGTCGAAGCGACCTTGGTCGCGCGAAAGCAGCACGCCTTGAAGCTCGCGGGCGGCGTCGATGAAATGCCCCGTCACTTCTTCCGTGCGCGGGTTCTCCATTTCGATCGGTCCGTAGAGCGCCGGATCCTGCGCGAAGTGCCGCGCCGTGACGTAGCTCTCGAGGAGGTACGCGGGCGAGGTATAGGTGAGCGATTCGCCGTGGGCGACGCCGCTTCGCGCAAGGGCCAGGCCCATGACCTGCGTTTCAAAGTGGTTGAGCACCTGCACGATGGCCATCGCGCGGTCGTGTTCGGCCGCCTCCGCTTCGGTCACGCGGAAGCCGCGCGCGAGCAGCTAGGAGCGGAGCCAGGTGTGCCAGGCCTCGCCTCGGCCGCGGCAGAGGACGAAGTGCTGGCCCGCGAAGCTATGCACGCCCGGCCCATACATCGGGTGCGTGCCGATCACGGACGCAGGGGACACGTCGAGCATCGCCTGAAGGGGCGCCTCCTTGATGGAGGTCACATCCATCAAGAGCGCGTCCTCGCGCACGAGCGGTCCGATCGCACGAATCACGTCGAGGGTCTTTGCGATCGGCACCGACACGATGACGACGTCTGCCCGACTCGCGGCGGCTTCGGGACGAAGACGCGTCCTCAGATCGGTGCTCATGACCGCATGGCCCAGCTCGGAAAAAAGCCGACGCAAACTTTGGCCCATGCCGCCCTCGCCGCCGATCACGGCGACGGTCTTCGGCTCTACGTCCGTCGGAAGGCCGGCCCGCAGCGCCGCCTGACGCTCGCGGGACGCCTTCATGAAGAGCCGGTAAACGCTGCCGATGAAGTCCGTCTTCAGCCCCAAATCGCGCCCGCGTTGGGCGCGATCTTCGAGGAGCCGACGCTCGCGATCGAGGTCGCGGATGGGAATCGCATGACGTCGCTTGTGGTCCGCCACCTCCGCCACGAGCGCCATGCGCCGGGCCAGCAGCGTGAGCACATCGCGGTCCACCGCGTCGATCAGCGCACGGAGCACTTCGAGGGTGGTTTCGCCCCCGTCGTCACCGGAGCCATCCCTGGCCAACGCGTTGTCTGCTGGATCGACAGCCAAGGCCTCAGCATACTGCGCCGCGCCCCATGAAGCGAGAAAGCGAAAATCCCAGCGAAGCCGCGCCCGCGACGAAGAAGCGCCTTCCGCTGCACCATCAAATCCTCATCGCCATGGTGCTCGGCGCCGGCATCGGACTGCCGCTCAACGCCGCTTCCGGGGGCGCCGTTTCCGCAGATGTGGTCGACCAAGTCGCCACCGTCGGCAAGGGCATCGGTGACCTCTTTCTCCGGCTCCTCTCGATGCTCGTCGTGCCGCTCATCGTGTCGTCGCTCATCGCTGGCGTCACGGCCATGGGCGACTTGAAGAAGCTCGGCGGGTTGGGCGCACGGGCGTTTGGCTTCTACTTGAGCACGAGCTTCTTGGCGATCGTGACGGGCATTCTCTTCGTGAACTTAATCGAGCCGGGCGTGGGCGCCGACCGCGACCTGCTCGAGGCGGCGGCGAGCACGGAGCTGCCAGCTGTCACCGAAAGCGACAGCGAAGGCCTGGGAGCCGTGCTGTGGAACCAGCTGGAGTCGATGATTCCGAAGAACCCGCTCAAGGCCGCGGCCGACGGCGACATGCTTCCGATCATCTTCTTTTCGCTGCTGCTCGGCGTGTTCATCTCGCTCGTCGAACACGGCAGCGAAGACGATCAATCGAAGTCGGGCGCTGCGCTGATGCGCCGCTTCTTCGCCGGACTCTTTGCCGTGATGATGCGCTACGACGGCCAGCGTCATGCGCA
>JBCCRV010000758.1:0-3482 GCA_039201085.1 Myxococcota bacterium
CCCACCGCTGCGGAAGCCGAGCGCGTACCTGGCGATTTGGCCGATCCGCTGGGCGAAGAGGCCCATGAGGTCGCTCCCGGCCTGGTTCGGCGCTACCCGGATCGTGTTCTGCTGCTGGCGACGGACCGGTGTGCCGTCTATTGCCGCTTCTGCACGCGAAGTCGCATGGTGGGCGACGGCGGCGGTCCCCGCTCGATGGCGCGATTGGAGGAAGCCTTCGCGTACATCGAGGGCGACGAAAGCGTGCAGGACGTGATTGTGTCGGGGGGCGATCCCATGGTCATGGCGACCCGTCGAATCACGTCGATTCTTCGACGTCTGGCATCGATTCCCCACGTGCTCACCGTCCGCTTGGCCAGCCGTGCGCCGGTTACGCTGCCGCAGCGCGTGGACCCGGAGCTGTGCGCGGCACTTCGCGAGGCCCATCCTTCGGTGTGGGTGATGACCCATTTCAACCACCCCAAGGAGCTGACGGAAGCGTCTACCCGCGCGCTTTCCTTGCTGGTGGACCACGGCCTTCCGGTCATGAATCAAAGCGTCTTGCTCCGCGGCGTGAACGACAGCGCCGACACGCTCGAAGCCCTCTTCCGCGGTCTGGTCCGCCGCCGGGTGCGGCCGTACTATCTGCTGCAGGCGGACGTCGTTGGCGGCACCGCGCATCTTCGAACGCCGCTGGCGCGAGGCCTTGCAATCATGGAGCGGCTCCAGGGCCGTATGAGCGGCATCGCCGTACCGAAGTTCATCTGCGACACGCCACACGGAAAAGGAAAGATCTGCCTCACGCCGAAGGCGGTCGAGCGGGTGCGTCCCGGCGTCACGACCCTACGTACCTTTCGCGGCGAACTCGTCGACTATCCCGACCCGCCGGGACGATTCGAGCGTGGCGAAGACGTCGAGTCATGAGATTTTCCATTAACACTTTCGGGACCTCGGTGTATGGCCACCCGTATTCCTAGGAGAGAACGATGCAGCGGGCTCTGACCCTCACGAAAACGACGATTGGCAAAAAGGTCCTCATGGCCGCCAGTGGAACCGTGATCCTTGGTTTTGCCGTGGGCCACCTGGCCGGAAACCTGAAGATCTTTGCCGGCGCCCAGGAGTTCAACGAATACGCCGCGTTCCTTCGCAGCTTGCCCGCGCTCCTTTGGGGCACGCGCATCGCTTTGCTCGTAGCGTTCTCGGTGCATATCGCCTCGGCGTTCTCGCTCTGGCAGCGAAACCGCCACGCCCGAAAGAGCCGCTACGCGCGCAAGGCTTCGCTCGCGTCCGACTACGCGTCGCGCACGATGTATTGGACCGGTCCGATCCTCGCCTTCTACGTGCTCTTTCATCTCGTGCATCTGACGCTGGGCGGCGTGATCTTCCCGGATAACCAGGTCCTTTTCATCGAAGGCTACGTCTTTGACCCGCACAACCCCTTCAACAACATGGTCTACGGCTTTCAGCATCCGCTCGTCGTCGTGCCCTACGTGCTTGGCGTCGTTGCCCTCGGCATGCACCTCTTTCATGGCATTTGGTCACTCTTCCAGAGCCTTGGCGCGAACCACCCGCGGTACAACGACCTACGTCGAGATCTCTCGGTCGGCCTTTCGGCCCTGATCACTGTGGGCTTCCTCATCATCCCCATCGCTGTGCTGGCCGGGTTGGTGGAGCCTACGACCGAGACCTTTCACTTCCCCGAACTCGAGCCCTGAGCCTTCAAGGACGCCGACATGGATAACGACTCCAATCACGACTCGAACCTCGCTTCGCACGAGCCGGCCGGCCCGATCGAGGAGCGCTGGACCGAGCATCAGGCCAAGAGCAAGCTCGTTGCCCCGCACAACCGCCGCAAGCACACGGTCATCGTCGTAGGCACGGGCCTCGCGGGCGGTGCCGCCGCCGCGACGCTCGGTGAGCTTGGCTACCACGTGAAGTGCTTCTGTTTTCAGGACAGCCCGCGCCGCGCGCACAGCATCGCCGCGCAGGGCGGCATCAACGCTGCCAAGAACTACCAGAACGACGGCGACAGCGTGTACCGCCTCTTCTACGACACGGTGAAGGGCGGCGACTTTCGCAGCCGCGAGTCGAACGTGTATCGGCTGGCCGAGCTGAGCGTAAACATCATCGACCAGGCCGTTTCGCAGGGCGTGCCCTTTGCGCGCGAGTACGGCGGCCTGCTCGCCAACCGTTCGTTCGGTGGAGCGCAGGTGTCACGCACGTTCTATGCGCGCGGCCAGACCGGTCAGCAGCTTCTGCTCGGCGCCTACAGCGCCCTCGAGCGGCAGATCGAAGAGGGGAACGTCGAGATGTTCCCCCGCACCGAAATGCTCGAGCTCATCATGTACAAGGGCAAGGCGCGGGGCATCGTGATACGCGACCTCGTGTCGGGCGAGGTCAAGGTGCACACGGCGGACGTCGTCGCGCTTTGCACGGGCGGCTACGGAAACGTGTTCTACCTGTCGACCAACGCCAAGGGCAGCAACTGTACGGCGGCGTGGCGCGCGCACCGGCATGGGGCCCACTTCGCGAATCCCTGCTTCACGCAGATTCACCCGACGTGCATTCCGCGCAGCGGCGAATACCAGTCGAAGCTTACGCTTATGAGCGAGTCGCTGCGAAACGACGGGCGCGTCTGGGTTCCGCGCAACAAGGAAGACGTCACCAAGGACCCGACGAAGATCAAGGAAGAGGACCGCTACTACTACCTTGAAGAGCGTTACCCCGCGTTTGGCAACCTGGTCCCTCGCGATGTAGCGAGCCGGAACGCGATGTACGTTTGTGACGATGGTCTGGGCGTCGGTCTGGAAGTGAACGGTGAGCGGCGTGCCGTGTACCTTGATTTCGAGAGCGCCATCATGCGCCTCGGTAAGCAGGCGGCGCCGCACGGCGCGAGCACCAAGGAAATTCGTACCGCGGGCGAGGCCAAGGTCGCCGAGCGCTACGGAAACCTCTTCGAGATGTATGAGCGCATCACGGGCGACAACCCGTACAAGACGCCGATGATGATCTACCCGGCGACCCACTACACGATGGGTGGCCTTTGGGTGGACTACAACTTGATGACGTCCATCGACGGCCTCTTCGCCGGCGGTGAAGCCAACTTCTCGGACCACGGCGCGAACCGTCTCGGTGCGAGTGCGCTCATGCAGGGTTTGGCGGACGGCTACTTCGTACTTCCCTTCACGATTGGCGACTACCTTGGCAAGCAGGTCGCGCAGGCGACGGTCAGCGCAGACCGCGGCGACGTGTCGGCGATGGAGTACGCCTTCCCGCCCCTGGCCGAGGACGACAAGGTTTGCATGGACGCCGTCGCCGAGGTGCAGGCCCGAGTGGACAAGTTGATGCACGCGCCGGAACCGAAGCACGTTCCAGATCACTTTCATCGACGTCTTGGATACATCATTTGGAAGTACTGCGGCATGAGCCGCAGCGAGGTGGGGCTGAAGCAGGCCCTCGAAGAGATTCCAAAGCTTCGCGAGGAGTTCTACCGCCACGTCAAG
>JBCCRV010000759.1:0-3479 GCA_039201085.1 Myxococcota bacterium
CGTCGTTTGAAGCACACGAGATCGAGAGGGCGCTGGTTTTACCTATTTTCTTTACCCGTTCGACGGCATGAGAAGGCGGGGGCGAGGGGCTTTACCCAGAGGACGCTTTGAAGCCCGACGCCGTAGGCGGCGGCGTGGACCGGGAGCGCTAGCGAGCGCGTCCACAGCAGCTTCAACCGCGTCCGGCGGGTGAAGCCCCTCGCACCCGCCGGTTCCCACCGGCACCCTGTATGCCGTCGAGCGCGGTCCACGCCGGACGCATCCTGGGGCGTCGCGGGGCCAATCTCGCCCAAAACAGGGATTTTGCTCGCGTGATGTGGCAAACAGCCTCACGCTTGCGTCATGGCCACTGCTTCTCCCGACGTTCAGCAAACCAAAGAGGCGTTTGTCCCGCGGCTCTTCGATCGGGTCGCCCATCGCTACGACCTTCTTACCGGGGCGAATCCAGGCTACACGAAGCACCTGCGCTGGAGCGCCGAGCGTCTGAACGCGCCCCCGCAGGCGCGGCTCCTCGATCTCTGCTGCGGCACGGGCCTCTCGACCGCGGCGCTGCGTGACACGTACCCGGACGCGGCCATCGATGGCCTGGACGGCAGCGAGGGCATGCTTGACGGCGCCCGGCAGAAGGCGCTGGCGGCGCGTTTTGTGTGCGGCGACGCGATGGATCCGGCGGCCGCGGGCATTGCCGGGCCCTACGACGGCATCCTCATGGCCTACGGCATTCGCAACGTGCCCGATCCGGATACGTGCCTCCGCCGGATCTACGAGCTTCTGCGCCCGGGCGGTCGCGTGGTGATTCATGAGTACTCGGTGGCGGATTCGGCCTACAGCCGCGCCGTGTGGAACGCCGTATCGATGCTCATCGTGCGCCCAAGCGGTTTTGTCACCTCGCCCGGAACGCCCATCTACCGCTACCTGCAGGACAGCGTGAACACGTTCGATGGCGTGAAGGCCTTTGAAGGCCGGCTCGCACGCACGGGCTTCGTGCATGTGCGCACCGAGTCGATGGACGGATGGCAGCGCGGCATCGTGCACAGCTTCATTGCCGAACGGCCCCTGGAACGCTCATGAGCGGCCGCACCGTAGTCGTCGGCGGCGGCCTCGCCGGACTGGCCGCCGCAACGGTGCTGGCCGAAGCGGGCGCCGAAGTCACCGTGCTGGAGCGGGAGGCCTACGCCGGCGGCCGTGTCGGCGCGTGGCCCTCGTCCCTGGCCGGCCAGGACGGCCGACCGCCGCGCAGCTTCGAGATGGAGCGCGGCTTTCACGCCTTCTTTCGCCAGTACTACAACCTGCGAAATTTGATGTCGCGGATCGATCCGAGCCTGTCCATGCTCGCGCCGCAGCTCGACTATCCCGTGCTGTCCGAAGGGGCAAGGGAGAGCTTCTCGGGCCTGTCGAAGCGCGCGCCGCTAAACGTGGCTCAGCTGGCCCTGCGCACGCCGACCCTTCGCCTTCGTGATTTTCCGCGCATCGACGCGCGCACCGCCGCGGCGATGCTGGCGTATGGGCCCCACACCTACGAGCGCTGGGATCGCATCACGGCGAAAGACTACCTCGACGCGTTGCGCTTCCCGCCGGACGCGCGCCGCATGCTCTTCGAGGTGTTCTCGCACAGCTTCTTCAACCCCGAAGACGACTTCTCGGCGGCGGAGCTGCTCATGCAGTTTCACTTCTACTTTGTCGGCAATCCGGAAGGCCTCATCTTCGACACGATGCGCGTGCCCTTCGGCCGCGGGCTGATCGAGCCCCTGCTGAGCTACCTGCGTCGCCGCGGCGTGGAGATCCGTCGGGGCGCGCCGGCGGAGCGGGTGATCGCTTCGCCCACCGCGCTCAAGGTGGTCGCCGGTGGCCGCGAAGAAGACGCCGATCACGTGGTGCTCGCCCTACCCGTGCCGGCCCTCAAGACGCTGGTCCAAGGGAGCGCTGGCCTGCCGCCCGATCTGCAAGACGGCGTCGACTCGCTCGACGTGACGCTGCCCTTCGTCGTGTGGCGCTTGTGGTTTGACCGCCCCGTAAAAGCGCGGCGCGCGCCCTTTGCAGGCACCACAGGCGTCGGCCTGCTCGACAACATCAGCGTCTACGAAAAGCTCGAGGACGAAAGCGCCGAGTGGGCCGCCGAAAGCGGCGGAAGCGTCGTCGAGCTGCACGCCTACGGCGTGCCGGAGCACCTCGATGAAAAGGCGATTCGCGCCGACCTGATGCGCGGCCTGCACCTGCTCTACCCCGAAACTCAGGACGCGGACGTACTGGAGGAGCGCTACCTCCATCGGCGCGACTGCCCGGCCTTCGCGCCGGGAAGCTACGCGCGCCGCCCCGGCGTCGCGTGCTCCGACGGACGGATCCTGCTCGCCGGCGACTTTGTGAAGCTGCCCTGGCCCAGCGCGCTGATGGAGCGCGCCACGATGGCCGGCTTCGACGCTGCCAACCGAATCCTCGATCGGGAAGCGCAGCCGATCCGAAGCGTGCCGACACGCGGCCTGCTGTCGCGTCTGCGTTTTTGAGTTCCCTCCGATTGGAAACACGCTTGGTCGCGCTCTGAAGTGCCGGCGCCGACGCGATTATAAGGTATCCCTGGACAAACCACCGGCGTTGGCCTCGGCCTTGACGGCGCCGGTTGCCGCCGATGGGTGCATGTCACGTGCACCCCGTACCCGGGCTGGCAACGGCCCAAGTCCCTCGAGAATCTCGCGAAAAAGGGTTGGCGCATTGGTTGCTAACGCGTCGGTCATGCCTTTTCACGATCGCTTCACGTCCGCGACGCGGGCCACGTACTCGCTTCGGGCCTTTATTCTCGCCGCGTTCCTTGCGCAGGCCTGCGGCGGCGGCAGCGATCCGGGCGAGGCCTGCGAGGCGCCCGGCTCGACGGAGACCGTCGCCTGCGGCTCCTGTGGCACGCTGGAGCGCTTTTGCTCCGCTGGCGGCGTGTGGGTTCCCGGCGTCTGCGACGAGCCCGTGGACGCCTGCGAACCCGGCGCGACCGAAGACCGCACCTGCGGCAACTGCGGCACGCAGCGCGCGCGCTGCAACGCGTCTTGCGAATGGGAGCCCGAAGGTGTGTGCGAAGGTGGAGGCCTGTGCGCGCCCGGCGAGCGGTCCCAGAGCGCCGAGGGCTGCGGCTCCGGCGAATCGCGCGAGGTGCTCTGCAGCGACGCCTGCGAGTTTGAACCCGCCGGCGATTGCACGTCGAACGAGTGCGACTCGCCCGGCGCGAGCGAAACGGTGGCCTGTGGCAACTGCGGCACGACCACGCGCTTCTGCACATCCACCGGCGTATGGGAGTTCGGCATCTGCGACGAGGCGCCTGACGCCTGCGAGCCCGGCACGATGCAGCTGGAGCCCTGCGGCAACTGCGGCATGCGCGAAAACCGTTGCCTGACGAGCTGCGAGCTCGAAGCCGGCGAATGCATGGCCGAAGGCGTGTGTGCACCGGGCGCGCTGATGACCACGTCCGACGGCTGCGCCGCCGGCCAAGAGCGCAC
>JBCCRV010000760.1:0-3476 GCA_039201085.1 Myxococcota bacterium
CGCCCGAGGGGGGTATCCCGCTCCGCCCGCCTTCTAGTGCCGTCGAGCACGTGGAAGAAAATAGGTGGGGGAGCGCCCTATGGCTCTCGTGTCTTGCGACACGACCATAGGACGCGGGACGTAGCTCACGTGACCCAGGCCTAAGGAGGCCTAAGAGCGCCACGTGTGGTCCAGACGCGCGGGCAGCATCGAGCAACTGAACACGTTCGTCTTTGTGCCGGCGACGGGTGGTTCGGACTGTATGGCGGCATCGAGCGACCTGATGTCGTCAGCGCGGAGCTCCGCCCTCGCGAAATGGGGACCCCGTACTGTGGACGCGGCGTCCGGCAACGGGTGATCCTGGCTGATTGCACCGGGCGACCGCGCTGTGCCGCGGCGCACTTGCTCCGCCACCCGCGGACGGGCATCCGCCTTGCGGAGGCAAGGGACTCAGGCCGATGGAACTTGCGCCTTTGGCGCTTGTTCTATCGGCCTTCGATGCCCGCAATCGGCATACGCACGGAGTACACCGCCGTGCGGGCGGTGATGTAGAGGGTGCGGCGGTCGGCGCCGCCGAAGGTGGCGTTGGCGGCGCGCATGGGGACTTCGAGGGCGCCCCAGCGGGTGCCGTCGGGGGCGAAGGCTTCGACGCCGCTATTGGTGGTGACGTAGAGGTTGCCGGCTTCGTCGATGGTCAGTCCGTCGGGGCCGGGGACGTTGGCGAAGGTGCGTTCGCCGGTGAGGGTGCCGTCGGGTTCGACGTCGAAGGCGCGGACGAGTCCGTCGGCGGTGTCGGCGAGGTAGAGCACGCTTTCGTCGGGGGAGAGCATGATGCCGTTGGGGCGTTGTTCGAGGGAGCCGCGCCAGACTTGGGTGAGGGTGTCGTCGTCGACGAGGTAGACGGCGCGGGTGTCGAGTTCGGCGGCGCCTTCGGAGCCGTAGCCGGGATCGGTGAAGTACCAGCGGCCGTCTTCGCGGAAGACGAGGTCGTTGGGGGCGTTGAGGCGGGAGCCGTCGAAGCGTTCGAAGAGGGTGGTGATCGAGTCCGGCTCAATGCGCGCGATGCGGCGGCCCGCTTGAAGGCAGGCGATCACGTCGCCGGCGGCGTTCGTGCCGAGGCCGTTCGCTCCGTCGCTGGGCTGCACGATGATGTCGACGGCGCCCGCCTCGGTGAGGGCGTAGACGGCGGTGCGGTCTGGTCGGCCGAAGAACTGGTCCGTGAACCAGAGGCGGCCGTCGACCCAGTGGGGGCCTTCGAGGAAGCCGAAGTCTTCGCCCATGTATTGGCCGACGACGAACGTCACTTCTTCGGCGCCGTCGATGGGGTCGATGGGAGGGCCGGCGTCCATGGGTGCGTCCAGCGCTTCGTCGGCTGCGTCCATTGCGTCTGCCGGCGCGTCGTCGGGCGTCGCGTCTTCCGGTGGAGCGGTGTCTTCGGGGGCGTCTTCCGCGGTGTCGACGGCGAAGTCGACCTGGTCGCGGTCGTCCGGGCCGATGTCGGTGGGGCTGTCGTCGTCGCCGCAGGCGGTGAGGAGCGCGAGAAGAAGGGGGAGATACCGCATGGGCGCAGCCTACCTCAGACGTCGCTCGGAGGTCGACGGCCGGCGCTAGTGATGGGAGGGGCTTTTCAAGTTGGTTCGAGCTGGATGTTCGACGCGGACCGACCCATAACCGCGGGGTGAGCGATGAAAGGCGCAAGGGGACGTGATGGCAGACTTTCGTTTTGAGGTCGGTACGGACGTACTGTGCAACCTTGGGCCGAACGGCTGGAAGCTTGGACGGATCATTGCGCTGAACTATCGGGAAGACCATTGGCCTGCCGGGCAGGTCGCGCCCTACCAGGTGTCGCTCGAGGACGATCACGCGCTCATCTACGTTCCGGAAGATGACGATCGCTATTGCCGGAAGGCGACGGACGAGGACGTGCGAATCGCACGTCGGAAGGATGCGCTCGCCGAGCTGCCGCCGGGCGTTGCGGGTTCAGAACGTGGCCGCTCCGATTCGCCGCTTGCATGCGCGGACGATGCGTTGGCGGTTGGCAGTCCGACGTATCGAAGCGGGCGGTGTGAGTGCTGCGACTGCTGCCCGACGAACTGGTCGGCGGTCGAGCTCTACAGTGAACACTACCGATGCGCGGCACGGAACGGGCTGAAGGTTACGCGCCATTCGATCGACCTCGGCACGCTGCGCGTCGGCGACGCCGTGGACGTTGAGAGCGGTGAGCACATTGGTGAGCGGCTTCCGCAGGCGGGGTTCATGCAGTGCCCGACGCTCGTGCGGCTCCCGCCCGGGCTTCGCTTTTACGACGACGGTTCGCTGCGCGGCGACGTGCGCTTCGATCCGCACCGCGGGGCCGCGTACGGCGTTGAGTTCGTCGCGGTGAGTACGGCCCATTGGGATGGGTCGGTGGGGCTTGTGCGCCTTGAGATCACTTTTTCCGTTCAGGGCAACGAGCCGCCGGATGGGTTCGACGTCGCCGCCTTCAATACGACGCAGAAAGAAGCGAGCGCGGCTGCAGCGCGCATTGTTCACACGCTCGGCGACCTTTGGGAGCAGTGGGAGCGGGAGGCGCTGGACAATCGTGAGACGTGTGAGCAGATGGGTGCGGCACTCGCCCGGCTGCGTGAGCTGCTCGAAGCCAACCCGCGTCTCGACGGCGGGCGCTGGTGGGCGCGGCTAGGCGGTTACCACATGAACGTGCACAAGCTGCTCGAGAACAAGCTCTTCGAATGCGAGCTCTACCTCGGTCACGCGCTGACCTTCGACAGCGCGGTGACGCGAAGCTGGGCCGAGCAGAACCTCAAGGGCTGCTACGACAAACGGCGGCTCGAGGCGGCGCGCTTCATGTGGATCGATGGCCTGGAGCAGATGATGCGCGGCGAATGGGCGCGCGCGGCGGAAACGCTGCGGCTCGCCGCCGAAAAGAAGGACGGATGGGGCTGGGCGGTGAACTTTGGCGACATCTGGTTCAGCGAATGTGCCGCGCGCTTGGTGCACGGCGCGGAGCTTTCCGCGGCCGGCTCAAAGGACGGGGCGACGTGGATGGCCGATGCTGAACGGGCGCTGGATCGGGGCGTGGAGCGAACGGCGGAGGCCGGAGCGTTCGGTCCGGCGGGCCATCCTTGGGGGGCCGAGCTCCGGGCGGCGTTTGCATCGTACGCCGGTGCATGCGCGAACGACGAATCGAAGGCATGGCTCGAGGGGCTCAAGGCGCGGACCGTGTATTGGTGCGCCCAGGTGCTCGGCGGCGCCTTTCCCTTTCCGCCGAAGCCGCGGCCGCGCGTGGACGACGCTGCCGAACTCGTCCAACGCATGCCCGGTCACAACCGGCTCGCCGGCTAGAGGGTGCCGGTTGGTCGCCGGTGGGAACCGGCGGGGGAGAGGGGCTTCACCCGCCGGCGCTCGTGGGGACCCCGTACTGTGGGCGCGACTCGCTGCGCTCGCGGTCCACGCCGCCGCCTTCGGCGCCGGACCCCAACGCGCCTCTGGGTGAAGCC
>JBCCRV010000761.1:0-3445 GCA_039201085.1 Myxococcota bacterium
GGGGGGGCGCCCGCTGGCCGGCTGGCGCCTTTAACGGCCGTGCGCGCGCGGGGGGGGGGGGGTGGGGGGGGTCCGTGGCTATAAATTTACGGTCCAACCGGTCTAGCGGCGTAGCTTGCGCTCCACGCGGTAGAAGCGCGATGCGATGAACTCGTTGTCCGGTTCAAGCCGGTGGGCTTCGCGAAGGTGGCGCCAGGCTTTCTTCCAGTCGCCCTTGTGAGCGGCGGCGATGCCGGCTTTGTACTGCTGGAGGGCCTGCGGCGATGCGATCGGAACGGCGGGCTTCTTGGCCGGCTCCGGCTCTGGCGCGAGGGCGCGGTCGACGTCCTCGGCGCTGAGCCGCAGCTTGCCCTCCTGAAGCGCGTTGTCATAGGCCGCGCGAAGTGTTGCGTCCGTAAGCACTTGATACGCTTCGCTGCCGCGCCGATAGATCGCCGCGGCCTGTTCGATCTTGGCTTCGCTCTGGCCGACGTAGTTGTCGGGATGGTAGCGACGGGCGAAGTCCCGGAATGCGCGCTTCACGTCCGCGAGGCTTGCGTCGTCGTTCACGCCCATGAGCGTGTAGTAGTCAAGATCGTCGAGCCGCCCGCTCATCCTGGAAGAGCCTCCGCCGGGTGCATGGCGGAAGCCTAACCGATCAGCGCCTGCTGCCGCGCCCTCATCTGCTCGATGTCGTCGTCGCTGGCGCCGCCGAGCAGGTTGATGCGAATCGTTTGCTCCTTGCCCGTATCGCGATCGACGGCGCGCACGTCGAGCGTGCCGTCCGCATCCAGCTGGAACGCTACGTCGATCTGCACCTCACCGCGAAGCGCGCGCCGAAGGCCCGTCAGCTCCACGGCGCCCAGGAGCTGGTTGCCGTCAAAGCGCTTCTCCTCACCCTGGCACACGCGAATCGACACCATGTCTTGCAGGTCCTGCGCCGTCGAAAAGACACGGGATTGCTCGGCGGGAATCGGTGCATTCCGGCGCAGCAGGTGCTGGCAGAAACCGCCGGCGGTTTCGATGCCCAGGCTGTGGGGCGTCACATCCATGAGAAGCGGCGGCGCACGGTCGACGAGAGCCATCGACGCAGGAGGGGGCATCGAGGGGAACTGGGAAGGCGACGTGCCTTCGAATGGATCGAGCGGTGCGGTGTCCGTCGCGTCCGCAAACGTTTGCGGGGGGGGCGGCATCGGCGGAGGCGCGTCCGGCAGGGGCGGTGCCTCAACGGCAGGCGGGCCAGCCGGCGGCGGCGGCGGCGCGCCGCCCAGCATCATTGTCTGCTTCTGCGAGCTCGGTGGCGGTGGCGCGAGCGGTGCGGGTTGCGCAACGGAATCTTCGCTCTTTAGGAAGTCGGCGAGCTGCGCGTCCACCTGCGAGTTGTCCGTGCGACCGATCGAAACCACCGGCGCTGCAATCACGCCGGGGAGCGCGCCGGGCGGGCCGTCCAACGTGGGCAGCCGCTCCGTGGTCGTTGGATCGTCGTCGTCGTCGAAGGTGGGCAGGTCAAAGCCGGCGGAGGTGGTCGCGTCGTGAATGCTGGGCGCATCGAAAGTGGGAACGGACGGACCGGGAGCAGGGTCGTTCGAAGCTTCCAAATCCGCCAAAGCCGCGCGAAGTTCATCCGCCGGATCGTCGAGGTCGATTTCGACGGAGGGTTCGGCGCCGCCCATGGCGCTCATGTCGAGGCCGGGAGACACGACCGTTTGCGATACGTCGAGCGTCGGTCGGTCGGGCTCGAGGGCGCTCATGTCGAGGCCGCGTGAAGCAGGTTCGTCTGCGATCCCACGCAGCGCTGCGAGGGCATCGTCCGAAGCCGAGAGGCGCGCCGTCTCTTCGTCCTCGTCGAAGCCTCGGACGTCGGCGGCCAGCGAGGGCGCGGGCGGCGGCTGCGCCTTGGCTGCGTCGCCGAGTCGGCCGAGGAGCTGCGCGCTGGACGTGGTCACGGTAACTTCGTCCGCGGGGGTGGGAGGCGGCGCCGGGGGCCGTGCGGCGCCCATGCCGAGCTGCGTGCCCGCCCGCTTTCGCCGCACGGGCGGTGGCGGCGCCTTCTTTCGCCCTCGCGGCGGCGGAACCTGTGGCGGCGGAACCTGTGGCGGTGCCTTCGGACCGCTTCGACCACGCGTGAGTGCCACCTTCGGTTCGGTTGGCGCGTCCACCTGCGCCGTGGGCGCGAACGCCGGTTGCTTCGGCAGCGACGCTTGCCGTTCCTTGCGCTCCGCCTGCATGCGGGCGAGGTCCTTGCTTGACACCTTTTTCAAGGCGACCCGACCGAGCGAACGGGCGCGCTTTCGCTTTCGGCCACCGACGGCGAAGCCATGGATGGCCGCACCCTGCGCCACGACGAGATCGGGATCGATCTCGTCGCGCGGGTCCATTTTGAAGTACTCCTTCACCATCGACCGCACGAGCGGCATGCGCGTCGACCCCCCGACGAGCACGACGCTGTCGACGGCCGTGGGCTTCATGCCCGCTTCGCGAAAGGCGTCCTGGCAAACGTCGAAGCTTCGCGCGAGGAGCGGCCGAACGGCGTTCTCCAGCGCGGCGCGCTCGAGCGAAAACTCCAGATCGAGGCGCTTGCCGCCGTTGCCGTAGTGCAGTTCCTCGACCGTGAGCTCAACGGCGTGATCGAGCGAGAGCTGGCACTTCGCCCATTCGGCGGCCGCGCGAAGGCGTTCGTAGGCCTGGCGGTCCGTTCGTGGATCCCAGCGGTGCTGCTTGAGGAACGCGTCGCACATCATTTCGGCGATCAGCAGGTCCACATCGTCGCCGCCCAAAAATGAATCACCAGCCGTGGCGATGACCTCGAACACGTCGTTTTCGAGGTCGAGGATCGTGATGTCGAAGGTGCCGCCTCCCAGGTCGAAGACCGCCACGCGCTCGGGCTTTTGCTTGCCGTAGCCATACGCAAGGGCGGCCGCCGTCGGCTCGTTGATGATGCGAAGCACCTCGAGGCCCGCGACGCGGCCCGCCGCCTTCGTGGCCGAGCGCTGAAGCTCGTTGAAGTTGGCCGGCACGGTGACCACCGCCCGCGATGTGCTTCCCAAGCTGAGTTCGGCCACGCGCGCGACCTCGCGAAGCACAAACGCGCTGATCTCCGTGAGCGTGTAGGTTTCGCCGCGCACGCCGACGACCACGCCGCCCGTGGGGCTTTCGCGTATCTCGAAGGCGAAGCGCTCCTGGGCCGTGCGCACCTCGGGCGAGCGGTACGGCCGCCCGATCAGGCGCTTCACCGAATAGATGGTGCTTTTCGCGTCGAGGAGGCGCCGCTCGCGGGCCGTTTCGCCCACCAGAACGCCGCCGCCGGGCTTGAAGGACACGACGGAGGGAACGAGTCGCTGGCCCAGCTCGTTGGAAAGCACGCGCGCTTCACCGCCGTCGCTCACGGCGACGACGGAATTCGTCGTACCCAAATCGATGCCGAGGACCGAAGCGCCGCTCATGCCAAATGACCCATGGGGCCACC
>JBCCRV010000762.1:0-3417 GCA_039201085.1 Myxococcota bacterium
CGTCGATGTTGGAGACGAAGCGCGGCTTGAGTCCAGTCTGATAAGGCTTGAGCGCTTCCGTAACCATGACGGGCCCAAGGTCGCTGCCGCCGATGCCAATATTCACCACGTGCGTGAAGCGCTCGTTCGTGGCTCCGCACCGCTCGCCCCGTTCCACTTCGGAAGCAAAGGCGAAGAGGCGCGTGAGAACTGCTCGCACGTCGTCCATGACGTTGCGTCCGTTCACCACGATGGCGCGGTCCGAACGGTTTCGCAGGGCGGTGTGAAGGACGGCGCGGCCTTCCGTGGTGTTGATGGCGTCGCCGCGGAACATGGCGTCGCGCGCTCCCTCAAGGTGCCGCTCCCGCGCGAGCTCGAAGAGCGCATTCCAGGTCGCGTCGTCCACCTGGTGCTTCGAGAAATCGACGTAGATCGAGTCAAGCGTGAACGCATAGCGATCGGCCCGCGCGGGGTCCGACGCAAAGAGTTCGCGCATGGAAGTGCGGGCGATGCGCTCCCGGTGGCCTTCGAGGGACGCGTAGGCGGCGGAGGCGCGCAGGGGCGCAGCGGTGCTCATGCCGCCTTATACCTCGGATGCGCCCGCGCCGGTCTATGTGCGCTTGGCGAGGAGCTGCTCCAGGGCTTGCTCGTCTTTGGCCTTGGTCGCGTCCTCGAACACGCGGCTCGGGAGCAGGAGCACAGCGCGACCGCTGCCCACGCGTACGGCGGCCGGTCCCACGTCGCCATGGGCCAGGCCGCCTTCGTGAAGGGCCCGCAGACCCTCGCGAAGCTGATCGCACACTTCGCCGTATCGCGTGTCGTCCAACACCAAGTCCGATAGGGGCTCGCCCGCAGGTTCTTCCAGGAGCGCGCTCGCCTCGTCGTCGCGTATCTCATAGACGGCCTGAAGGTACGGATGATCGCTCGCAGCGGCGCGCCGAAGGTAGGCGCGCTGATCCTCCGGAGCCGGCTCGATGCGCACCGTGCGCTCAAGCCATGCGTCCTCGACGAGCTTGCTACCGTCTGGACGGGTCTCCAGGACGACGTAGCGAACGGCGCGCGCCTTGGTGGGCGCTGGCGCGGCGCTCGGCGCGGCATTCGCCCGTAGATGCTCCGTGGGCCATGTGCACGCCAAGATCGCCTGTCGAACGGCCTCCGCGTCCGGCGGGCGCTCCTCCGGCCCCTTGCTCAGCAGCGCGCCGATGAGTGCATCGACGTTTGCAAGGGAGCGATGGCGCTCGCTGGGCGGAACGACGCGCCCACGAAGGTGCCCTTCGATGAGGTCTTCTTCGTCGAAGGGAAGGGCGTGGCTCAGCATGCGGTAGAGCATCACGCCAAAGGCGTAGAGGTCGGTTCTCGCCGTTGGCTTTTCGCTTCCCGTGATCTGCTCCGGCGCCATGTACGCGAGCGTGCCCATCATGGCGCCGGTCAGCGTGCTTTCCAGATCTTGAAGGTGCGCCACGCCAAAGTCGCCCAGCTTGACGTCGCCGGCCGCACTGAAGAATACGTTCGCCGGCTTGAGGTCGCGGTGAACGACGCCCCGACGGTGAACCGCTTCGAGCCCGTCCAAAATGGACAGCGCGATCGCGCGCACGCTCGCCGGTTCGAGGTCATCCAGGCGGGCGTCGAGCGTGCCGCCCTCCATGTACTCCATGACGAGGAAGGGGCCATCCGCGTGAAAGTCGAACACGCGCACAATGTTCGGATGGTCGAGGGATGCTGCGATCTCCGCCTCCCGCTCGAAGCGCGCGTAGCGGTCGCGTCCGCGGTCGCCGCCGCCCACGTTGAGCACTTTGATCGCAACTAGCCGATCGTAGAACGCGTCGCGGCCGAGCATGACGCGACCGCTTCCCCCGGCGCCCAAGGGACGCACGATGCGGTAACGACCGGCCAGTTGTTTGCCCGCGTCGCCGCCGCGGGCGAGTCCGACGAGTCCACGCGCGTCGCCAAAGGTTTCCTGAAGGAATGCGCGAAGGTCCCGCGGCACGTTGGGATCGATCGCCGAAAGGCGCTCCAGCGCTTCGCCCGCGGCGCGTTCCATCGAAAGGGCCGCGAGGCATCCCACAAGCAAGCGCAGCGCCAGCCTTTGCTCCGTCGACTCGCCAACGCGCTGCAGTGCCGCGGCGGCCTGTTCGAAGCGACCAAACTTGATCAGGATGTGCCCGAGACGGAGCGCTGATTGGGCGTCCGAAGGGTTTTCGCGAAGCGCCCGTTCGTAGAGCCTGCCGGCTCGGCGGTCCTTGCCGTCCCGTTCGGCGAGGCGTGCAGCCCGGCCATACTCGCCGAGCGATTCATAAAAGTCCGCCGCCCGTCCGTGGTCACCCGCAAGCTCATGAAGGCGCGCCGCTTCGGCGCTGTGCCCCTTCGCCTCGGCCAGGCTAGCCGCCTGGGAGGCGTCATCGGCGCTGGCGCCAAGCTGTTCGATCAACGTCTGGCGATCGTGGGCGCCCGTTTCGAGGGCGTAGCGGTACGCCAGCACGTCGTCTTCAGCTCGCTGCGCTTCGGCGATCGCGTCGTCCCACTTCCACACGGCGGCGAAGCATTCGGCCGCTTCGCGGTGCCGCCCCGCATCGCTAAGGAGTCGAGCGGCCTCGGCGTGTCGCCCCGCCTTCTTGAGCGCCGCTGCGGATTCGTCGAGGTTCATTCGAGTCTGGGAAGCGCTTCGCGTGAACCGCCCTCGAGCGTCGGCGAGAGTTCACCGACAAAGTCGTTTCGCCGAACGCGGAGCACGACGCGACCGGCCGCGCCGCCGCCACCCGAGGCGGAGTTGGAGCCGTTGTCTTCGTCTCCGTCGCGCGCGCCCACGGCGCCGGCCGGCGTGTCGCCGGCGCCGCCTGCGCCTTCGCCCACGTCCAAGCCCGCGACGGGGGTCCGCTCAAGCCCGTCGAGCCCCCGTTCGCCGGGTTGACGGTCCGCGCCCTGCGCGCCGCTCCCTCCGTTGCAGTAGAGGCCGCCGAACCCACTCAACTCCACGGCTTCCAGCACGATGAGACCGCCCGCCCCACCGCCGCCGCCTGCGGCGGAGTTCGGTGCGCCGCCTTCGCCGGGCGTGCGAATGATGCCGTTGATTTCCAAGGGGCCGTTCACCGAGATCTGCAGGGCGCCGCCGCCGCCGCCGCCGTTGCCGCCGGGGTCGTCGTTGCCCGAGTCGCCGTCGCCTCCGGCGCCGCCGCCGCCGCCGCCGACAAGCGGGCTGCCCGTTTCATGCGAGATGGCGGTGCCGGCTTGACCGAAGATGCCGTCTTCTTCGCCTCCGTTTCCTCCCCCCGTGCTGCCGCCGCCACCGCCGCCGCCGCCGGCGTCGTAGTCGTCCGGACCCGGGCGATCCTGCCGCCGATCGGCCGTGAGTCCGCCACTCCCTTCAAAGCCTGGGGCGCCGCCGCCGCGACCCCGTTCACCACCGTCGCCGCCGCCGGGGCCGCCGAGGCGGCCCCGGGC
>JBCCRV010000763.1:0-3411 GCA_039201085.1 Myxococcota bacterium
CCTGCTCCCTGCGCCCCGCTCCCCGCTCCCCGCTCCCCGCTCCCCGCTCCCTGCGCTCCGCTCCCTGCGCCCCGCTCCCTGCACGCCGCTCCCTGCTCCCCGCCCCCTGCACCCCGCTCCCCCCACCCGCTCCTTCCACTCCCATCCTTCCAAGGTTCACCCAATGATCGCCGCTCTCCTCCGCCTCTGCCTTTCATCCGCCCCACCCACAGAAGCGCCCCCACCGCCGCCCAAGCCTGCCGCCGTCAAGAAGCGCACCGAGATATTCCTTCGCTGGGCCATCGTTCTGCTCGCGCTCACCGCCGTGGCGCCGGCGAGCGCCCAATCGGAGGCAGCGGACGCGGTCGAAACTGAAGAGGATGCAGGCATTGCCCGGCCCTACCTTCGTCTAGGCTGGCGCGTGATGGGACTGGCGGACCACGTATCGCACGGGCCGGACTTCACGGCCGGCGTCCTCCTCTGGGATCACCTGCTCATCGGCGTGGGCGGCTTTGCGCGGCCCGGTCCGATCAATCCAAAGACCTTCGACGTGGATGTCGTCGGCGAGTACCAGGGCCGGGACCGGGTGGACCTTCGCGGCGACGGCGCACTCATCGGCCTGACCGTTGGCGCGCGCTTCGACCTCAGCAATGCCATCGCCCTTCAGGTTCCCGTGACCCTCGGCTTCGGCGCCTTCGGCTACTACCTGCACAACGAAGACCGCAACACGCCGGACGGTCGACGCGTGAGCGAATGGGAGAACGAGCTCCTCGATGGCCGCGACGCTTCGGGCGGCATGGCGATCGACGCGGGTCTTCAGATCTCGATTCGCTTGCCCGTGGATTGGCTGCGTCTGAGCGCCGGCGTTCACTACGCCCAGGTCATCGGCTACGACGCCTTCGTGCGCGACGACTACCGGGGCTTCAGCGGGTCGATCGGACTCGAGATGTCGAACTTTCGTTAGAGCGCATCCCCAGAATCGCCACGGTTTTGCAGATAAGCTCTAGCCGAGACGACACCGAGCGCGCTCGTGTTGCCCGCCACGACGACGCCCTGCTGCGTTCGAAACGCCTCCAGCGCGTCTTCCAGGGAAGCGCAGCTCGCAAAGCCCGGCGTAGCCTGAAGGGCGCGGCGCCAGGGCAGATCGGGAAAGGCCTGGTCGCGCAGGCGATGCACGATTTGCCGCGTGCGTTTTCCATCCAGCGCGTCGCGAATCGACCGGTGACGAATGCGCGCCGTCTCGCCGCGGTGCGGTAGGTCGGCGATGAGCGACGCGCACGGGCCGAGCGCGTTTTCGGGCGCGCCGCGATGGGCGAGCGCCCGCAGCACGCGCAGCGTCTGAAAGATGCGAAAGTCGTGAAGGGCGCGAACGGTTCCCTCGGCGCGCAGCCGCGCAACGGCGGGACCGGTGCCAAAGGGCACGCGGCGGGAGGCGCGCGAGCTCAGCACGATCGGCGCACCCTGAAGCGACAGGACGGGGCCGACCTTTCGCACCTTGTTGAGAAAGTAGAAGTCTTCCGCCGCCGCCCGTCGGGGCATGCCGCGAACGGCCGCGTACGCCGCTGCGCGCACGGCGATCGTGCTGCCCACCGTATGAAAGGCGTAGGGCGAACGCGCGTGCTGGAGGCCGGCGACGTAGTGGCGAAGGTAAAGCTCGTAGGACGCGATTGCCTCGTCGAGGGGCGCATGAATAAACGGGAACACCATCGCAGCGCCCGACCGGTGCTCGTGCTGAAAGTAGTCCGGCGGAAGCTGCGCATCGGCGTCCGTCGTGTAGAGCCAGGGGCCAGCGACTCGGCCTTCGGCAAAGGCCCGGGCCGCGAGGTCGAGGCCGACGCGGCGGGCGCCGCCCACGCCGCCCGTGTCGCCGGCGTCGATCGCGGTGACGCGCGCATCCGATTCGGCCCAGCGCAGCGTTTGCACGTTTTGCTCGCGCGCCTCGGCGCCCATGCCGGCTCCGCCGTTGACGACGACCAGCATGCGCGTGCCCCCATCCGGGCACGCGTTCGTCACGCTGTCTAGCAAAGCCGGAAGCGGTCCTTCATCGAAGGCGGGCACAACCACGACGCGCGTTCCTTCCAGGGCCGGCGCGTTCGGCAGCGCCCCAAGGGACGCGACGTACTTTCGAAGCGCCTTGTCCTTCGTGGTCATCGAACGGATGCGCTCGTTTAGTGAAGCCGCGCGCGGAGCGGCAGTCGATCGACGATGGCCGCTTCCGCGTCGAGCAGTTCGTCCAGCCGCGCGCGTACGTCCGCCGGGTCGAAGTAGACGCGCGCGAGGCGAATGAAGAGCGCGTGGTGGCGCGCCTCGGCGCGGGCGAGCTCCCGGTAGAACGCGGCGAGCGCTTCGTCTTCCAGCGCTTCGCCGATCATCGCAAAGCGTTCGCAGCCGCGCGCTTCGATGATCCCCGCGAGCAAGAGGCGGTCGAGAAAGTAGTGCTCGCGCCCCTTGCGCCGAAGCTTGAGAAGCTCGCCCACATACGGATCCTTTTCATCGGGCCCCATGATCACGCCGCGCGCGTCCAAGATGGCGGCGACCTGGGCGAAGTGTTCGAGTTCTTCCTGCGCGACGTCGATCATGGCGCGAACGAGCTCGCGCCGGTCGGGGTAGTGCATCACGAGGGACATCGCGAGGGCAGAGGCTTTGCGTTCGTTGGCCGCGTGATCGACTAGAAACGCGTTGAGATCGGCGAGCACGCGCTCCGTAAACTCGGGCCGGGTGGGCGTACGAAGACGCATGGCTCGACGCTAGCCGGCGCCGGGCGCGCCGTCCATCGGCCGGCCCTTGAGGGGGGTAGCGGTCGCTCCTAGGAGCCGTCCATGAACGGAGTGTGCATCGTGCAGGGCGCGAGTCGCGGCATCGGACTCGAGTTCGTTCGCCAGCTCGCGGCCCGGGGCGAGCGGGTGATCGCCACGTGCCGATCGCCCGGCCGGGCCGACGCCCTTCAGGCGTTGGCCGCCGCGAACCACGTACGCGTGCTCGCCCTCGACCTGGAAGACGAGCGCCCGATCGAAGCGGCGGCCGCCGAGGTGGACGGCGAGATCTCGTTGCTCATCAACGCCGCGGGCCTGCTTCACGACGGCGAGCTACAGCCGGAGAAGAAGCTGGCCCACGTCGACCCGGCGTCGCTGCAGCGGGTTTTTGCGGTCAACGCCTACGGACCGCTGCTGATGGCGAAGCATTTCGCGTCCAAGCTTCCGCGGCGCGAACGCGCCGTCTTTGCGAGCCTCTCGGCGCGCGTGGGTAGCATCGGCGATAACCGCCTCGGCGGCTGGTACGCCTACCGGGCGTCCAAGGCCGCGCAGAACATGTTCACCAAGAACCTCGCCATCGAACTCGGCCGACGTCACAAGGGCCTCGCGGTGATCGCGCTGCATCCTGGCACTGTTCGAACGGACCTAAGCGCGCCCTTTCGCAGCAACGTGCCCGAGC
>JBCCRV010000764.1:0-3388 GCA_039201085.1 Myxococcota bacterium
CCGCGTGGGTCGTCGCCGCTCTGGCCAGATCAACGGCGACGCGTTCGCGACGGCGTTCTTCCGCATCTTCGTTGGGCCCAACCCGCCGAACCGCGGCCTCAAGCGCGGCCTGCTCGGCGGCGCCTGCGGCTGACGCGCCTCGCGTTCAAGAGAGGGCCGCTTCGGCGGCCCTTTTTCATTTAAGCGCCGCCGGGTTTCAGCGGTCCATCTTCATCTTACACGCGGCTGCGCTTCGCCCCCCCCTTTTGTCTACGCGCCGCCACACTTCGACCGCCCCTTTTCAGTGACCGCCACGCGGCGAAACCACCCAACAATCCCCGTTGCCGCGGATCGGCGCCTGTTCTAGGCCATCGCGTATGAAGAAGCTGGCGATTGCAACGGGCATCCTGGCGAGCGTCCTTGTGCTGCTCTGGTTTGGCGCACCGAGCGTCGTCGCCCACTACGCAAAGGAGCGACTCGCCAGCGCCGGCTACACATGCACGGTAGAAGTGGGCGGATCGGCCTTCGACCTGAAGATTCGCACGCTCGAATGCGATGGCGAACGCGCCCGCTTTTCCCTGCCCGAGGGCGCATCGCTGCAGCACACCGATCGCGGCTGGGAGCTGCTCGCACCCGCCATAGAAGTCGACCTGAAGGTTCGCGCCGCCGTGCCGATTCGCGTGGGTCGACTCCCGGAACGCGCCAAAGAGCAGGTGCGACGGCTGCTGCTCTTCGCCCGCGACGCGGCCGTACTGCCGCTGGCCGAAGCGCGCGTGAACGAGCTCCGCCTTGCCCGCGACGGGAGCGCGCCCTTCGTGCTTTTGGATGTCGTGCTCTCGCCCGCCTCGCGGCTTCGCCTGCAGGCCAGCTCAGTCGCGCGAAACGCCGGGCCCGTCGCCGTCGGCCTCGAAAACGTTCAGCTCGAAGTCGAGGACAACGTGGCGCGGCTGCGCGCACGGGCCGCCGGGCGCGTTAGCGTGGGCGGCGTCGGCTTTGATCGCGGCTTTGACGTGGGCCTCGCCATCACCGGCTTCGACGGGGACGACTGGACCTTTTCGCTGCTCACGGAGTAACCCGCGCGGAACAGGCCGCTGAAAAACGCGCCTTCGGCACGTTGTTCAGCAGCCTGCTAGCGCCACCGGCATGCGCTCCGCGAGGAACTCCGTCAGTGCGCGGGTCGAGCGCTTGGTATAGCGCCCGGGGGGAAGCAGCACGCTGACGGGCGCGGGCGGAAGCGTGGCGCCCTCCAGCACGGTGCGGAGCTCGCCGCTCTCGAGGGCGTCGCGTACCATCCACTCGGCAAGCAGGGCAACGCCAAAACCGCCCTTGGCATACTCCGAAAGCACACCGGCGTGGGTCGCGCTGATGCGGCCCCGCGCCATGATCGTGTGCGTCCGTCCTTCGAAGCCGATGACCCAGCGGTCGCCCAACGAAATGTCGCCCGAAGCAAGGCACTGATGAGCGGCGAGGTCCGCGGGCGCCGACGGGACGCCATGCGCATCGAGGTATGCGGGCGACGCGACGAGACGGCGGGCGCCCTGAGCCAAGCGGCGGCCTCGCGCACTTGTGTCCGCGGGAACGCCGACGCGAATCGCCGCATCGAACCCTTCCTCGACCAAGTTCACATAGCGATCGCTGAAGACGAGCTCTGCTTCCGTGTCCGGATGCTCATTCAGAAAGTCCGCCACCAGCGGCGCAACGAACCGTTGGCCAAAGACCACGGGCACGCTGAGGCGCACCCGGCCACGGACCGGTCCGGGTCCGCCCCGCAGGTCCTCGGCCATCGAATCGTAGCGCCCGAGGAGCTCGGTGGCGGTCGCGTGCAGACGCTGACCTGCATCCGTCACACGCAGCGCGCGTGTGGTCCGTTCAACGAGGGCGACGCCGTACTCCTCTTCCAAACGCGCGAGCCATTTGCTGGCCGTGGACTGTTTGATGTGCACGTCCTTGGCGGCGGCGGAGAAGCTGCCTCGCTCGACGAGACGAAGAAAGAGACGAAGGGCGTCGATCCGATCCATGCGCCGAATATAGAATAAATCACAGGCGATTTCAGACGTCGACGACCTCGATTAGAATAAACAAAGAGTCCTTATCGCCACAGGCGAATGAAAGGACTCCCATGACCACGCAAACGCTCTCCGCCCCCCTTTCTGACTCTCGCAGCCTCATCGACCTAGGCCTCGCCGTCGGTCTGGCTCTGCCGATGATCGTGTTTGGACTCAACAAGTTGATCGGCTTCGCCGACGTGCCGCCCCCCGAAGGCGAAGCTGCCCAGCGCTTCCTCGGCACGATGTTTATGACCTATTTGGCGCCCCTCGTCGCCCTCACGGAAATCGTCGGTGGCGCACTCTATCTCTGGCGACGAACGGCTTTCATCGGCCTGCTCATCCTCTGCCCGCTCATGGCGAATATCGTCGCCTTTCACGTCGCGCACGCGATGCCCGGGAACGGCATCTGGCTCTTCTCGCTGCTCTTCTTCGGGGTGGCGATGTGGAAGCACCGGGAGGACTTTCGCGGCCTGGTTCGCTGAAGGAGCGATGGCTTGCCACGCCTTTGGGCTGGCCACAGGGCGTGGCACCATCGCCGCCATGGCGTACGAACACGACTCGCTTCGATGGAACGGCTGGGGCACCACGGACAGCCACTTCGACCTCGGCGAAGGGCGACAGTCGCTCTGGTCCTTCATCGCGGAGCGACTTGGCTCGGGCCCGCTTCCAAGCACGCCCGCGCCATCGCTTGAGTCGACCACCTTGCCGAGCGTTCGCCTGAGCGATGCAGGGCTCGGCGCGCTCAAGAAGCTCGTGGGCGACGATTGTATTCGCACGGACGCCCGCGAACGGGCACGCCATGCCTACGGCCGGAGCTACGCGGACGTGATCCGCTTGCGAAGCGGCGAGCTCTCCGCGGCTCCCGATGCGGTGGTGTACCCACGCTCTTCGAAGGCCGTCGCGAACGTGCTCACCCTTGCCGTGCAGGAAGGCTGGAGCGTGATCCCCTACGGCGGCGGCTCGAGCGTTGTCGGCGGCGTGGAAGCCACCCGCGACCGGATCACGCTGACCATCGACACCACGTTTCTTTCCGGCCTGCTCGAGCTCGACGAAACGAGCGGCGCGGCCACCTTTGGCGCCGGGACATGGGGCCCGGATCTGGAAGACGCGCTCGCGCAGAAGCGGCTGACGCTGGGGCACTTTCCGCAGTCCTTTGAGTTCTCGACGCTCGGCGGCTGGATCGCCGCTCGCGGCGCCGGCCAGGAATCGAACCGCTACGGGCCTGCGAACCGCTGGCTCCTCGGCGCGCGCGTCGTCACGCCCGTCGGCGAGATTCGCACCCATCCGTTCCCGCAAAGCGCCGCCGGTCCGCGGCTGAACGAGGTGCTCTGCGGAAGCGAAGGCACGCTTGGCATCATCAC
>JBCCRV010000765.1:0-3387 GCA_039201085.1 Myxococcota bacterium
GCCGGACTGTCGAACGCGGACTTCGCGTCGACGCTGTGGAAGACGTCCCTTCCGCTCACGGGCGAGGTTACGACGACACGCGTAGAAATCTACCACACGGTGCACAACCAGCAGGAGACGCGCGCCCCCATCCGGACAATGACCGTCGTCAACGTGGAAGGCACCGACTACATGGTTGCGGCGTACACGTGTACGCCGCTTGTGGTCTTTCCCCTGAGTGAAATCGCCGACGGTGCGCGCATCACCGGCAAAACCATTGCCGAGCTGGGCTTCGGCAACACGCCGGGCGATATCTTGGCGTTCACGGGCCAGGACGCGCAGCAAAACCCCTTTCCCGTACTCTTCATTCAGCACAAGAACCAGTCGTCGCAGGTGATTGCGATGAACGCCGTTGCGCAAGCGATTCAGCGTGATGGCCTAAGCGAGCCCGTCAATATGGGCGACATGAGCCAGTCCCTCGGCGCGTCGGCCATGCCCCTTATCAACGTGCTTCAGATCGACGATCAGGACCCGGGACATCTCGCGATGCTTCGTCGCGACATGGACACGGGACGCGCCGAGCTCGTTTCGGTTATGAAGAACGTGTACTTCCGACTCTCCGACTTTCAGAGCGAGTACGAGATCCCCACCTACGCGTACAACGAGGCGCAGGGCCCGATTCGCGAGTTTCAGAACCTGATGAAGCGCGACGAAGGCTACCCCGAACTCGCACGCGAATGATGCGCGCTGGGGCCGTCAGTTTCGCCCTGCTTCTTTGCGCCTGCACTTCGGAGCACAATCCGGCCAAACGTTCCGACGCGGCGTGCGACGAACCGCGCGTCGACCTCGAAGGCCGGTCGATCTTTCTCGCCGGTTCCGGGCCGCTGGAGGTCTTCGTCGGCGACGGAACGACGCCCATTGCGGGCGGCATTCAACGAGACGGCGAGGGGCGCGCTTTCTTTCCTGCGTTTCCTTTTGCGGCTGGGGTTCGATACCGGTTTCGTGGAAACAGGTGCGAGGGCATGTTCGCGCTGCCCGATGCGCCTCATCGAGCGCCCGAGGTGGTAGCCGTTTACCCTCGGGCTGACCCGCTTCCGGAGAATATTCTCCGGTTCTACATCCAGTTTTCCGAACCGATGTTCGATGGCGATTTCCTCCGTCATCTGCGCCTGGAAAACGTGACCACTGGAGAGGATCTCACGGGGGTCTTCTTCGACAACCAACACGAGCTCTGGTCCCACGACCGCCGGCGTATCACGCTCCTGGTCGACCCCGGTCGAGTAAAAACCGGATTGGCGGCGAACCGTGAACGCGGCCGAGCCTTTCGCGCCGGCGACCGTTATCGATTGCGCGTGCTCCGTAGCTGGATGAGTCTTCGGCGTCAGGCACTTGCCCACGAGCATGTGTTTGAGTTCACGGCCGCGCCGGAGGACCGCGAGGCGGTGAACCCAAGTCGTTGGCAACTGGCCCTCCCGCGCGTCGGATCTCGGGACCCCCTTCGCGTGCGTTTTGACGAACCGATGGATCATGTGGCGGTCATGCGAATGCTCAGTCTACGAACTGCGAATGGCGAGCCGCTTGGGGGACGATGGCAGCTGGACCAGGGCGGCGAGCGCGCCACTTGGACACCGTGCGCAAACTGGCCAGAAACGCTTCAGGGGATTGTGCTGCGCGTGGAGGGGCGTTTTGAAGATGTTGCGGGCAACAATATCAATGCAGCGTTGGATCATGCCGTTCGAGGCGCGCCCGATTCCGAAGATCAACCTCGTTTTCTGCCCCTCGTGGCGACCTAGCGAGCGTCTCGCACGAGCGCTCGTTGGCATCCGCGACGCGTCCATACCGGTACGCCTTCGTGCTCCTTGCTGGGGGCGTGAATGACGGTGTGGCAAACGGAGAAGCCGGTGAATTGGCCCAATGGTCCATCTGCGCGCATGCCATGCGGATTTGTGCGCGTTGTATTGGCATGGAAGCTCCGCCACCGTAGGCCTCGCCGGCACGAACGCTTTCCAAACGTTGGGCCGAACGAAGCGGGCACCAATCTGCCCCGTTGAGGCTTGTCGAATGGTCGTTGGGAACGCTCTAGAAACGCGACTCGAATCCGCTGGGCGACTTGCTCGCTGTGCTCCGAGGCGGGCTCTTCCAGTTTTCGGTCGTTCCATGGTCAAGCGGTCCTCGCTTAGACACCGTTCGCGAATGTTGGCGGGCGTGGGCTGCGCCGTACTACTTGTATCGCCCATGTCGCAGGCTCAGTCGTTGAGCGAAGAGACGGCTCCTGAGGTTGTCGAGACAGGGAGTGGCGTTGCCACGGATGTTCCGCCGCCGCCGGAGCCGCTCGGCGCTACTCCGTTGCAGGAGTCGGAGGTGGCGCCCGAATCATCAGACGTACCATCCCGAACGAACGCCTTGGATAGCGCGCCCGGGCCTGCAGAAACTGCAGAGGTGTTCGAGCTGGCGCTAGGCGACCAGTTTGTCGTCCGTTCGAGCGTCGAAGCCGAGCCCGCGCCTGTCGTACAGGCGATGAGGACTCAGGGATCCTCAGCGTCGGAAGCGAGAGCCAAGCCGCATTGGTGGGTCGCCGGTGAGGCCTTCGCCTCCTTCTTGTCGGCCGCCATCGACCGGGAGAAGCTCATTCTTTCGGGGGGCTACGGCGCGCTTGCCGGTCGTCGCTACGACGATCTCGGCCTCGTCTTTCAGTTGGAGAACGTGTGGTGGTCCGAGGCGCTCTTGGACGAAGAGTCGGACGATGTCTTTCGCGGCGTTCCCCAAGGGGCGCTCGCCGTTGCTATCGGAATCGAGCGAATCTTCGCCGACAACCGCATGCGGTTCATGGCGACGGCGGGTCCGACCGTATTGTTGCGCAACACGCTTCTTGACAGCGCGGGGACCGTGGGCTTCTGGTTTGACGTTCGGGTCGCGGGCATTCGGTTGACCACCCCGGCCTCCAACGTGCGGGTGGTGGTCGATCCGCTCAGTCTCACCACGCTCCTACCGGACCTTTCGGGGATCCCACTGGTGCTCTTTCATTTTCGCAGCACCGTAACCGTTGAATTCGAACTCCTAGGAGGCAGCGGATGATGCGCCACCCTCGTACCGTTCTCCGCGCTTCCGTTGGAGCGCTCGTTGCGGCTGTGGTGTCCACGCATTCCAGCACTGCCGAAGCGTTTTCCGTCAAGTCTGGCTTTACCGACGGTTGCCACGAAGCCGTCACCACCGGCGCGTTCTTCGTAGCCTCGGTGGAGCTGCCCGCCGTCGCCCCAGACTCCGTGCCCCGCTCCAACGATTGGCGGCGTATCTTCGACCATCTGCGGCCAGGGATCGAACCTCCACTCGATGAGGCGACGAGGTTCCTGCTCTACAGCCTCGTCGTCGGCGCGCGGGCGCCGGACAGCGAAGGGTATTCGCTCACGA
>JBCCRV010000766.1:0-3352 GCA_039201085.1 Myxococcota bacterium
CGGCAATCGGACCGAGGCGTTCTGTCGCGCGCACCTTTGCAAAGCTCGAACGCCTTGCCGATGGTCCCAAAGCTTCTAACGCTGTGCGAATGACTCGCTTTACGATGGCCTTTGGTCTTCTCGCTTCCCTTGGTGCCTGCGGTGACGATTCGTCGTCCACGGTCGACGCAGGCGTGGACGCCGCCGGCGATACCGCCGCCGAGTCCTCCGTCGACCAAGGGCGCGCGGATCTCTCCGTCGCTCCCGACGGTGCCGTCGCCCCGACCACCTGCCCCGACGCCACCCTTTGTGGCGCCACCGATATTGTCGTCGACGCGGAGTGGGTCGCGGGCCACCTCTTCGATGCGGACACGGTCTTCGTCGACGTGCGGAGCGCGACGGACTTCGAGGCGGGGCACCTACCAGGCGCCCGGCGCATCGACCCGGGTGCACTTCGCGCGACGGTGGACGGGATCGCTGGGCAGGTCGTGGACGAGGGGACAGCGGAAACCATCTTTGGCGACGCGGGCCTTCTCCCCTCGCAGGCCATCGTCGTCTACGGCACGGATACGGGCACGGCACCGGCGCGCGTCGTCTGGACGCTCGAATACTTCGGCCATGAGCGCGTAGCGCTCTTCGACGGCGGCTTCAGCGGCTGGGACGGTCCGGTAGAAACGGATGTCGCGCCCTTCGAACCAACGAGCTACGGCGCCACCATCGACGAAGCCAGGCGCGTGGATGTGGACGACATTCTGCCCACCCTCGAAGAGGGCTCCCTGTCGCTCGTCGATGCGCGAACAAGCGGCGAGTTTGAAGGCGGTCATATTCCGGGCGCCCTCAGCGTCGATTGGAACCGCAACGTGTCCGGAGGCGCCCTGATCGAAGAGGCGTCCTACGCCGCCTTCTACGATTCGCTCGACCCGGCGCAGCCGGCTTCCGCCTACTGCCAAACCGGTTCACGCGCCGCCGTCGCCTACGTCGTGCTTCGCGCCCTCGGCTTCGAGACAAGCCTCTACGACGGTAGCTGGGCCGAATGGGGTCCGCGCGGTGACCTACCGCGCGAGCCCTGATGAGGCTGTTTTGCTAGGCGCTCCGAGCTTGGTCCGGCGATAGCGGGGTCCCGCGATGGCGCGGGTTCCGGAAGCGGCGAGCGTTCTCGCCAGGGGCTCGGTTCCGCCACCGCGCGGAAGCTGGTCACGTTGATCGCGTCGCCGGCGCCGCGCCGTGAGCCCTTCCTCCCGTCTTCGCGATCCGCCCGAGCGACGCTGCGGGCTTCGATGCGTTTTCCTTGGCGGATTTCGCCGGCCCGAAGGAGACTGCGGAAATGTCGTCGCCCTTCTTCGTGACCTGGCGGGCCCAGCGCGGAGCCAAAACCGTGCAAATCACGGGTGGCGAGGGCGCGTACTTTGAGACGCCGGAAGGCGCCGTGCTCGACCTCGGCGGGCTCATCTACCAAATGAACGCGGGCCATGGCCACCGCCGCATCATCAATGCCGTCAAAGCACAGGCGGACCGCCTCTGCGTTTCCCTGCCCTCGGCCGACTACCCCGAGAAGCACGCCCTCGCCGAGGCGCTGCTCGCCAAGGCGCCGACGGGTTTTTCGAAGGTCTTCTTCTGCTTGGGCGGAAGCGACGCAAACGAAAACGCGATGAAGATCGCGCGGCTCTTCACCGGTCGCTACAAGACGATCAGCCGCTACCGCAGCTACCACGGCGCGACGCTAGGCGCGGTGAGCATGACGGGCGATTGGCGGCGCGCCGCCGTCGAACCGGGTGTCGTCGGGGCCGTTCACGTGACGGACCTCGACGATCCGAACCTGCCGAGCGGAACGCAGATCCCGCGCGTGCTCGAGCTTGAGCAGAACGTGGGCGCGGTGTTCTTGGAGCCCGTGGTGGGCGCGAACGGCGTGCTGATCCCACCGGACGGCTACTTCGCGGCCGTTCGAAGCGCGTGCGACGAACACGGCGCGCTGCTCATCTGCGACGAAGTGCTGACGGGCTTTGGTCGCACCGGGCGATTCTTCGCCTTCGAGCACTTCGATGTCGTCCCGGACATGATCACGTGCGGCAAGGCCCTGACGGCGGGCTACGGCGTGCTGGGCGCCGTGCTCGTGCACGAGCGGGTCGCCACGCACTTCGACGATCACGTACTGGCGACGGGCCTCACCCACTACGCCCATCCCCTCGGCGTCGCCGCAGCCCTCGAAGCGATGCGTGTGTACGACGACGAGGGTCTCGTCGAACGGGCGGCGGCCCTCGAAGGCCCGCTTTCGCGCATGCTGGTCGCGCTCGAACAGGACGTCGACTGCGTGACCGGGCATCGACTCGTCGGACTGCTCGCCGGCGTGGACCTCGACTTGGCCGTTTCGAAGCTCGAGCCCCTTTCCGCCGCCCTCTGGCGCCGCGGCGTGCACGTGCACGTGAAAGGTCCAAAGCAGCTTCGGCGCGAGGGCGGCGCGCTGGTCCTCTCACCACCGCTATGCATATCGGAAGCGGAGCTTGCGGAGGGCGTTCGTGCGATTAAGGACGCCCTCAAGGAGATCGAATGACAGAGCGAAGCGAGACTTCCCCAGCGTCCGGCCGCTTCGGCAAGGTGCGGCGCGATGCGGCCCACGCCTTGGACGACCTGAAGGACGGCGCGTCGATCATGGTGGGCGGCTTCGGTCTGTGCGGGAACGCGGAGGCGCTGATCGAAGGCGTCGTCGCGCGCGGCAAGGGCGAACTGACCTTGATCAGCAACAACGCGGGTACGCTGGGCAAGGGTCTCGCAACCTGGCTGAAGGCCGGGCTCGTTCGGCGCGTGATCTGCACCTACGTCGGTACGAACGAAGACTTGCACGCGATGATGCGCGAGGGCACGGGCGAAGTGACCGTCGTGCCGCAGGGAACGTTCGTGGAGCGCATGCGCGCTGCCGGCGCGGGCATTGCCGGCTTTTATACGCCAACGGGCGTCGGCACGGTGGTCGCCGAGGGCAAGGAAACGCGCAACTTTGGCGGCCGCGACTACGTGCTAGAAGAAGCGCTGCACGCGGACTACGCGCTCATTCGCGCCCACAAGACCGACCCCTTCGGGAACGTGCGCTTCTACCGCACGGCGCGAAACTTCAGCCCGATCATGGCCACGGCCGCAAAGACGACGATCGTCGAAACGGATCATCTGGTCGAGCTGGGCGAACTCGACCCGGACGACGTGCATCTGCCCGGCGCGTTTGTGCAGCGCGTCGTGCACGTGCCCGAGCACGAGGACTTCATCGAGTACCGAACGGTGCGCAAGAAGGGAGCAAACCCATGAGGTGGAAGGCCAATGCCCAAGTTGACGACGCAGCCCGACTGAACCTCCCGGGCGGCGCGCGCCGCGATCGCATCCCTTGACC
>JBCCRV010000767.1:0-3348 GCA_039201085.1 Myxococcota bacterium
CCACCGCGCGCCCCGCGCCGGCCTGGGCCGGGCGGGGGGCGCGCCTTCCCGCGCGGGGGCGGGGGGGGGGGGGGGTGTGTGGGCGGGGGCCCCCCGGGGCCCCCGCCAGTGCGTCGATCCGCCCTTGCACGTCCGCGCGGTCGATATCGCCGCCGGCGGAGAGGGCGCGCTCGTAGTGGCGGCGAGCACCGGCCCGATCGCCCTGTGCGGCACGCGCATCGCCGTAGAGGACCAGTGCCGGTCCGAGGTTTGGGTGCCGCTGGAGCAAGCGGTCGAGAAAGGCACTGGCGAGCACGGCGCGGTTCTGCCCGAGGGCGATCCGTGCGGCCGAGAGCAGACCCTGGGGATTCGAAGGGTCGAGGTCCGACGCATGTCGGTACGATTCAATCGCCTCGCGTGTATCGCCGCGCGCCTCGGAAACGCGTGCGAGTGCAAGCACGGCAGCCGCGTCGTTGGGCACGAGTTCGATCGCGCGCCGCAGCGACGCTTCGGCGGCATCGAGCTCGCCCCGTTCGAGGGCCACCAGCCCCTTCCCGGCGTGCGCAGGGGCGCGACGAGAGTCCGCTTCGAGGGCTGCGCTGAAGGCCGCGTCGGCCGCGTCGAGGTTGGAGGCCGCCAGCTGCGCTTCGCCGAGGGCAACCTGGGCGCCCGGGTCGCTCGGGCGACGCGCCACGGCGCGTTCGATGAGCTGCAGGCCCTCGCTGCCCCCCACGATTCGACCGAGCGCGAGGTTCACCTCAGGATCTTCTGGATCACGCTGGCGCGCCGCTTGAAAGGCCGCGCGGGCGTCGTTTGTGCGCCGGGCGGCCAAGTAGAGCATGCCCAAGCCGGCATGGGGTGCGGCGCTGGTGGGTGAGTCGGCGATCGCGGCCTGATAGGCTTGCTCGGCCTGCTCGACGTCGGCCCGAAGCCGGTACGCATCGCCGAAGGCCAGGTGCGTTTCAAAGGGCGGACCGCTCGCCGCTTGCGCGGCTTCAAGCTCCTCGAAGGCGCGGCCGCTCCGGTTCCAAACCAGAAATGCGCGTGCTCGGCAGACGTGGGTGAGCGCGGCGTTGCGTTCCTCGCGTTCAAGGGCCCGGCACGCGCGCCGGGCGCTTCGATAGTCGTTTTGCGCGAAGGCGATGCGCGCCAGCTCATAGAGCGATTCGAGCGAGCCGCGGCGAATGCGGGAGGCCCCTCGCAAGGCTCGCTCGGCGCGCGTGTAGTCACCGGCTTGAATCAAGGCGCGTCCGTAGGCCGTCTGGGCATCGGCGTTGCCCGGACGAGCTCGGGCCGCTTCCGCGAGGGCCTCGAGGGAGGTGTCCTGCGGCGTCTGGGCGTGGCCGCTGCCCGTAAGGAGGGCGAAGGAAAGGGAAAGAAGGGCGCAGGGACGAGACATGGGCGTTGAAGCAGGGTAGGGGTCGGCGCTGAACGGGCAAGGCGCCCGCGTTCGACGGCGGTTATGCCGCCTTCTTCATCGTCTGCGCCAATTCGAGGTGCGAAGGTCGCTTGACAGACGGGTGTCGGCGAGTAGATTCGCGCTTCCCGCCCAAATAGCTCAGTTGGTAGAGCAGTGGATTGAAAATCCGCGTGTCCCTGGTTCAAGTCCGGGTTTGGGCACCAACGAGACAACGCGCCGCTCATCGCGGTTTCGAGAGCACGCTCGCTTCGGCGGGCGTGCTTTTTTGCGGTTCGGGCCTTGCGGGCCCCGGCAACGCGAAGTGTGCTTAGATGGCTGCGCTCAAGCCAAGACGGTTTGACGAGTTGACTTCAAGCCAAAGGCGGCCGCGATGACCGAGTTCCACACCCCCTTATCGAAGCGTTTGGGCCTTCAGTACCCACTCGTTTCCGCGCCGATGTTCATCATCTCCTGCAAGGAGATGATCGTCGCCAGCGCCGAGGCGGGGATTCTCGGTGCGATGCCCAGCCTCAACGCCCGAACCGTGGAGGCCTTTGAAGACGACTTGAAGTGGATCCGCGAGCGCACCGATCGTCCCTTCGCAATCAACGTCACGATCGGTTTGACCGACCCCGAGCGGCTGATGGCGGACGTCGACCTTTGCCTAACGTACGACGTGCCCGTGATGATCACGAGCTACGGCAATCCAACGAAGATCGTTCAGCACGTGAAGCCGCGCGGCGTCACCGTCTTTCACGACGTGATCAACCTGCCGCACGCCCAAAAGGCGCAGGCAGCGGGCGTCGACGCGATCATAGCCGTAAGTCAAGGCGCCGGCGGCCACGCCGGCACGGTGAACCCCTACGTGCTCATCCCCTGGCTGAACAATGCGCTCGATGTACCGATCATCGCGGCGGGCTGCATCGGCGGCGGTGCCCAGGTCGCGGCGGCCATGAGTCTGGGCGCCGAACTGGCGTACATGGGCACCCGCTTCATCGCGTCGGAGGAATGCCGCGCGTCCGACCGGTACAAGGAGCTCGTGGTCAAGCGCGGTCACGACGATGTGGTCTACACCGACAAGGTCTCGGGCATTCACGCCAACTTCCTCAAGGAGACGATCCCCGACGCGACGGCGCCAGATCGCAGTCCGGAAGCGGCCAAGCGATGGAAGGACATTTGGTCCGCCGGTCAGGGCATCACGCTGATCGACGAGGTGAAGGGCATCGGTGCGATCGTGGAGGACGTTGTGCGCGAGTTTCACGACGCCACGGCAGTCTTCCGCTAGCGGGCCTATTCGCGGGCGAGATCGAGGCGCCGAATCAGCACGTCGAAGTCGTTGCGGCAGCGACGGCGCTGGCCGTTCACCGTTGCGTTGTACTCGCGGTAGCCGCGGCCGCGAAAGTGGTCGCCGCGGCGCTCGACCTCGAAATGGGAGCGCGCGGGATTTGGGCCGCGACCGTTGCGAATCGTGGCGTCGCCCATGATGTGTCCGTTGGCCTGCACGGCCAGCTGCCAGGTCGGCCAAAACTGGGAGTTGAGGAGCGTCATGCGCATGTCGCGGTCCCCCGGTACACCGTCGACGGCAGCGAAGAAGGTGCTCGTGTACCCGGATTGGCTTGCTTCCTCGCAGGAGGCGGTATCGAGGCGCGTTTGGTAGACGTACGCCCCCGGACCGAGCACCCTCTGGTCGCTCGCCGTTTGGGCCGTACCGACGAAGGTAGGGCCGAGGGAAACGGCAAGGGTGAGGGCGACGAAGTAGCGCATGGGTCTCTCCTTGGAAGCGTGAACGCCAAAGCGTAGGCGCGAGATGGTCCTACGTTAGCGCAAGAACGTGGTGGTCTTGAAATGATTCAAAGGCAGCCACTGCCCGTACCTCACCACAGGGGTGTCGGTTGAGCGTGAATGATTCGGCATCGAGGTCCGCGGGCGTCCAACGCAGCACGCGGGCGTATGCGAGGCGGAGAGCGGCC
>JBCCRV010000768.1:0-3333 GCA_039201085.1 Myxococcota bacterium
GCACAATCTCTGTCTCGTACGCCGCACCGACCACCGTCGTGAAAAGGCGCTGACGTGCATCCAGCGGATTGCGGCCGTCTTCCGGGTCGTGAAGCCGGTCGGTGCCATTTCGGCTGCCGAAGGTCGGCACGACCGAAAGCTGAAGCTCGTGGCCGTCGGCGAGGTTGATCGCCGCGTTGAGCCGCGCGAAGACGCTCACTTCGTCGAAGAACTGGTCGATCGGAACCGATTGAATCTCACCCGGAGAGCGACGCTCGCGAATGACTTCTCCAAACCAATCAAACACCTGGTCGCTTACGTCACGAAAGGTCGTCCGGCGCAGCGACACGTTGAGCACGCTGTCTAGCTCGAGGCGGCCGCGTTCCACCTCGTGGCGTAGCGATGCACCAAGAACCCGATCGGAACCGACCACCCCGCCGTATGGGACCGTCATCACGATGTTGTGCTGCTGCTCCTTGCGCAGGCCGGTTCCAAAGAGGCGAAGCTGCAGCCTTCGGGCGTAGGGCAGGTCCACGAGACCAGCGTCCAGGGCCACACCCACCGCGGTGTACTCGTCGTGAAAACGGCGGACGCGCGCCGGCGAGAGCCGCCCGCGCTCGTCGGCCACCTCCACGTCGATCTCGTAGTTGTTGTCCGTATGGTCGACGAAGGCCGTCGCTCCGGCGATGAAGTTCCCGCGATGCAGCCGGCCCGCCAGCGTGGCGCGGTGGGTGCCGAAGGAGCCAACCTGGTAGCTCGCCGCCACCGAGTTCGTGCGCAACGCGGATCCCGTCCGCAGGTCAATGGCGCCGCCGAGGGCATCTGCGCCCAAACGCAAGGGGACGACGCCGCGGTAGATCTCCACCGTACCCACGAGACCCACGGGAACGTTCGCGACGCCGAAGGGAAAGCCCGCAGCGGCGAGCGGCACGCCATCGAGAAAGTACCGAACCTGCTGATCGCAAAAGCCTACGAGGCAAATCCGGCTGGTAGAGCCAAGTCCACCGGCACGGCGAAGCGACACGCCCTGCTCGCGCGCCACCACATCGCCGAGGTCGACGGCGCGGTCCGCGAAGGCCGTCGTGTCGATGGCGTTGACCGCTTCGACGCTGCGCTCGATGATGCCCGCACGGTCTAGCGAAACGCGCGCTCGGGCGCCGAACGACTCGTCGTCACCCTCGTCCGGCACGGTCTCGCCGTCGGGCCCGTCCGTCAGGGCCCCTTGGGCACCCGCGTCTTGAACCGTCGCGTCGTCGTTCAGTGCACGGACCTCGCTTTCGCGAGGCGGCTCGGTGCGTGTCGCCAATGGAAACACAAAGCGGTACTCGAGGGCCACCGCAAGCGCTTCACCCGCGCGCATGGCCGGTCGAAAGCGAGAGCGGCGAAGCGCATCGATCGCCGCCGCGTCAAAGGCCTCGCCTGCGGACTCGATCACACTCGCGTCGGCCACGCGACCGTCGGCGCCGATCACGATTCGAAGGATCGCGCTCGAGCGCAGCGGCTGCCCTTCGGGCAACACCGCTTCCGCCATCTCCAGCGCCGAGGGTGGAACAAGCGCATCAGCGGCCGCTCCCTCGCCCTCGGACTCGGGCGAGGCCGGGTGGCCGCCGTCGGCGCCCGTCGGCGAATCGTCGGCGGGCGGCGCATCGGCGGCGGCCGCCTCGTCAACGGGCGGCGCATCGTCGGCGGGAGGCGAGGAAGGCGCATCGTCGGCGGGAGGCGAGGAAGGCGCGTCGTCGGCGGGAGGCGGGGAAGGCGCGTCGTCGGCGGGAGGCGGGGAAGTCGCGTCATCGGACGTTTCCGGTGCTCCGTCCTCGCGCGCGTCCTGCGCTACCACCATTCCGGGGGCGAGCAGCCCCGCAACGAAAGCCCCAAGTAGGATCCACATCGACGGCTGCCTAAACGTCTTACAACCAGCGTCGGACATCGCTCCACGAACGGCACGGACTCGGAGCGCGCCTCGGGGCAAGGAATCCACGACGCAGGGTGACTCGCTGATATTGAAAGTCAATATCCTACGTGCCACGCTGTTTGCCATGCGATCGGTGGCAGCAAGTGCGGCCTTGCTCGTCGGGCTCGGCACCGTGAGCTGCGGCGACTCGCCGGAGGGTGGAACGGGCGTAGACGCGTTCGTCGAACCGTCTGGCCCGCTCTTTCTTGTCGGCGGCGTGACCATTTCAACGGAGGGCCGCAACGGGTACGGCGTCTTGGTCCCGGCACTCAACGACGACCGCGAAGTCCGCCTTGAAGATGCGATCAGCGTGCCGGGACAACCGGCCATCGCTGCTTCCCCAAACCGTAATGGCCGCTTCTACGTCGGACTTGATGAATCGCCCGTCGTGCAAGCCTACGAAGCAAACGTCGACGGCTCGGCGCAGCTGATCGACGAGTTGAGTTTCGCACCCTTCGGCGCTTCCGCCGCCTCGGGACCCCTCGTCGTACCGAACGATGAACGTGCGTACGTCTTCGACTTGAATATGTTGAGCATGTACGTCTTTGACCCGCAGCGAATGGAGCTGATCGAGGCCGTCGATCTCGACGTCAACACGCCGCCCGGGGGGAGCCACAACTTCAGCTTCCCGGCTCGAGACGACGAGCGTATCTTGCTCGCAATCAATACGTTTCGCGCCGATGGAACGGCCGCACCCCGCTCCCGCATGGCCTTCATCGACACGCGGAGCTCGGCGGTCACCTACGCCGACATCGAAGGCTGCGGTCGGTTGGGCTGGAGCGCAAAGGACGCGGAGGGCAACCTTTACTTTGCCACCCATCCCGCCCAAGCGGGCCTCGTCTTTGGCGGACTCGCTGGTGACCCCGCGGCTCCTCCCTGCATGGCGTCCGTTGCACGCGGAACCACGACCTTTCGGCCGGGTTTCGTCGACCTCGCCGAACTCGCGGGCGCCCCGGCTGGCGGGCTCGCTCAAGGGCCAGATGGCACCGCGTACATACTCGTCTTTGACGACGAAGCCACGCCCGTGACGGAAGCCAATGGCGACACGCTCAGCCTGTCGCTCGGGTGGACGTACGTTCAAGTCGACCTCGCGGCTGAACGGCTTCTCGAGCCGCTCGCTGCGCTCGGTGAGGGCGTCGGTGTGCCCATCGACTTCAGCGTCGACGAAGGAGACGGGGACGTCACGCCTTTTATCGTCGCGATCGGACCGCTCTTTTCGAGCGGAACGATCTACGACGTCTCCCAACCGGATGTCCCTGTTGCGAGGCTCACGATTCCGGGCATTCCCTTCGGCGCCCTCCGGCTCCGCTAGACCGGAGAGGCCGGATGGAAAGGGCCCAGGAAAAAAAAATGCCGCCGCACCCGACCACCGACGGGGAGCAAATGGTACCGCGCGGCGAAAA
>JBCCRV010000769.1:0-3331 GCA_039201085.1 Myxococcota bacterium
CCCGCGTCCTGCGTCCCGCTCCCCGCTCCCCGCTCCCCGCTCCCCGCAAAAAAAAAAACAACCCCAACACGAAAAAACCACGCCAATGACCTCGTCCAACTTCCCCAAGCGCATCGGTCTTCTCAACGACTACGTGTCCGTTCCGTACGCGAACGGCTCGTCCTTCGCGTCGCAGTTTCTCTACCGCGAGCTCACGCGTGCCGGTTCGAAAGTCACCGTCGTCGGCCCCGCCGATCCCGCCGCCACGTCGCAAGACCTTCCCGAGCGGCACCTTCTCCTCGACGCGCTCCCCCTTCGCAGCGCGCCGGGGGTCTACCTTTCCATGCCGACACCCGCCGGCCTGAGTCGCGTCGAAGCCGCGGGCTTCGACCTCTGCCTCGCGCAGACGAGCAACGCGCTGATGGACGTGGGCGTCTGGCTTCGTCAGCGCCACCGCGTGCCGCTGGTCATGGTCAACACCCTTCACCTCGCGAGCGCCTACGCGACGTTGCTCCCAGATTTTCTCGACGAACGCCCCGCCGTGCACGAGCTCTTCAAGCGACGCATCGTACCCTTCGCGGAACGACAGACGGTCGACGCATACAACCGCGGCGACGGGCTCGTCGTGCTCTCGTCCGGCCTTCGCCGATACTGGCGCGAGCGCGGCGTGCGGGTGCCCATTCATGTGATTCCCCGCGCGATCGATGAATCGGTCTTTCGTGACGCGTCGAAGGAAGCCGACCCTTTCCAGCGTCTTGGTGTCCCGAACGGGCAGCGCTTGCTCGTTGTATGCCGCCACGTGCGCGAAAAGTCCCTCGACCGGCTCTTGCGCATCTTCGCCCTCGAGGTCGCACCGATGGCGCCGAACGCCACGCTGACGCTCGTGGGCGACGGACCGGAGCGCGAAGCGCTCGAGAGCAGCGCTGGCGCGCTGGGCGTGACGGACCGCGTGTTCTTTGCGGGCGAACAGCCCCTAAACGAGATCGCCCGGTGGTACAGCCACGCGGACGTATTCGTGTACACGTCGCTGAGCGAGACCTACGGACAGGTCATCAGCGAAGCCATGTGGTGCGGCCTTCCCGTGGTCGCGTTCGCGGACGGCAAGGGCGTGAGCGATCAACTCGTGCTCGGCGGCGGCGAGCTTCTGCTGCCCGATCGCTTGGACGCCGATGCGGCCTTTGGCGCCGCGGCGCTCCGCCTGCTGGGCGACCCTGCCCGGAGGGGTCAGATCGCGGCGCAGGCGCGGCGCTCCGCAGCTACGCGCGCAGGGAAGGAGCGCGTGCTCGCACGCTACGCCGAAGTGTTCGCCAGCGCGCGTGAACACTGCGCCGGTGCGCCGGCAGCTAGCGATGACCCCGGCGTTCTCGGGCGCTGGGCGGGCGTTCATGCCGTCGCCTATGCCCTCGGGCTCCTTCGGCCCGCCGCCGCAGCCGAAGCGCCCGAACGCCGGCCTTGGAGGGCAGCCTAATGGCAACGATCGCCTACGTGGTGCATGGCCACGGCCGCGGTCACGCGGGCCGGGCCCAGGGCGCCGTCGCCGCACTGCGGGCGGCGGGGCACGAGGTGCACGTGCTTGCCGGCGAGGATGCCTGCTCCTTGCTTCCCGACGCGATGGCCGTGTCCAGTGTGGTTCCTGGGCGCGGCGTCCTTCGGCGCACATGGAGCGAAGCCCGTGGACGCCAGCGGTTCTTTCAGGCGATCTCGGCGACGCTGGTGATCACCGATGGCGACGCGCCCGCAGCCCTGGCGGCGCGTCGCCTCGGGCTACCTGCGATCGCGATGGGCCACGGTCTGCTCTTTCGCTACTGCCGCGTGCGTCCGAATGACGTTCGCGGCCGACTGGCCAAGGCCTACGAAGGCGTGAGCGCCGGCGGCGCCGCGTGCTTTTCGGAACGCCAGATCGTGGTGAACTTCGCGCCGGCGGTGCCCCTGCGTAGCAGCGTCCGCGTGGCCCGACCGGTCCTCGCGCCCCTGCCAAAGGACGCGCCCCAGAGGCGTCCCTTCGTGCTGGCGTACTTTGGCGATGGGCGCTGCCGAGCCGACGTTCTGCGGGTGTTGGCCTCGACGGATCGCGAAGTGGTCTATTTCGGCAGCGAGCCTCCAGGCGTCGCGAGATCGATCGAATGGCGCCGCCCGAATCGCGAGGACTTTCGCCGCCACCTGGCTGCCTGCGATGGGGTCGTGGCCAGCGCCGGCAGCCAGCTCATCGCCGAGTGCATTCTCGCGGAAAAGCCTCTCCTTGCCGTCTATCACCGCCGCGCGACGGAACAGCGGCTCAACGCTTGGCTCTACGGGTCGCAGCGTCTGGGCGTGGCTTGCTCGGCCGACGAGTTGCGGGCGATGCACGTGCGCGATGCGCTGGCGTTTCGACGTGCACGACACGCGCTCAGCGCGATCCAGGAGCTTCCCTCGGTCAACGATGCGGTGTGCGACGCTGTGGAGGAGCTGACCGTGCGGCAGGCGGCGTAGGCCGCAAGTCGCGCCGGGCGTTACATCGATTGCGCCGACCGAGCGGCGAGCGTGCGTTGAGCTATGGTAGGCCGTCATGCGTGTCGCCGCTGCCATTGCCTTCTCCGCCCTGGTGGCGTCGGGCTGCGGCCAGCTGGGCTTCGAAGAGCCCTGCCCTCCCGCCGAAGAGCTGCAGCGTTACGAAGTTGTTCGCAGGCTGGATGAGCTTGGAAGCGGAAGTCTCCCGGCTTTGAGCGCCGACATGCTTCGCGTGGTCTTCGTAAGCGAACGCAGTGGGGAGCCGCGCCTCTGGCAGTCACGACGGCCGGCGCGTTCCGAGCGCTGGCGGGCTCCCGAGCCCGTGAGCGCGGACCTTGGCGCGCGTCTCACGTCGCTCGTACTCAGCGAAGACGGTCTCTCGGCCTTTGCCGTGGGCGCTGGGGTCGTCCGGCGCTTCGTCTTCGCAGACGGGCAGTTCCATGAAGACGAAGAGATTCGAGTGCGCGGCCGGGAAGACGTCCGCGCGTTCGTGCCCGACGTCGACGGCACGGTCGTGATTTCTGCGGGCACACCCCGAAGCGAAGAGCTCCTTCAGGCCACGCTTGAGGGCGCCAGCGTCCGCGTGCTGCGTTCGATCGACGAACTGAACGAGCAGGGGGGTCTCGTCAGCCACGTGACGTCTGGAAGCGGGTCGATTTTCTACTCGGAACCCTTTGTCGCACGCGGAACCGACTTCTTTCGCGCACAGCGCGTCGGCGATCGCTACTGCACGCGTCAGCGGCTCCTAGGACTTTCGAGCAACGCAGACGACCTGGCGATTTGGGCTGCGCCAGACGAGTCGACCATCGTCTTCGCCAGTTCGCGTTCAGGTCGCTCCGAGCTCTACGTCGCCGAGCGCCGCGAC
>JBCCRV010000770.1:0-3323 GCA_039201085.1 Myxococcota bacterium
CTGGATCGACAAAGGCGGTGCCGCTGTCGGCGGGCTTACGCACGGACTCCAGCGCTTCCCGCCGAATCATCTGAATCGTGGGATCGGCAGAACGGCGTACGAAGGGCACGAGGGCGGCGGCGCTGTTGGCGTCGAACTCGGCCTCGGGGTGAAAGGCCGCCCAGGCGAAGGGCGGCGAGCCGCCGTGGCGTTCGGCATTCGCGGACGTCTGGGCCGCCACCCAGCGTTCAAACTCGCGACGCGTGCCGGCAAAGCCGGGGAAGATCACAAAGCACACGGCGGCCGCGCTCGCCTCGAGCCGCGCGACGGCGCTCTCGATCGCAGGCGCCCCATCAAAGGCCGGAAGCACGAGCGCCCGCGTATCGCCCGTTTCGCGCGCACGTTTAGCCCACGGACACAAATGAAACGCTTCGACGAAGGCCGTGCTGTAGCGCGCGTGAAGTTCCTTCGCGATGGCGCCGATGCGCTCGGCCTCGTCGGCGGAGAGGTTCACGCACGCACCTTACGTGACGTGGCCCGCATTCGTCATCCGATGAGCACGTCGCACGGTTCTGCGGACCGTTCGGTCGTTCAACGGCCGCGGCGCAGACGCAGCCGAATCGGTCCGCGCGCGTCGGAAAGCGCAACCACCTCGCCCCGTTGGGTCGCCTGAAGCACACCGTGGCGCTCGTAGCGCGCGGCGATCGCTCGAACGTCGTTCATGCGCGCTCGCCACTCCTCACCGCCCGCCTGCCGCGCCACTTCACTGGGGCAAAGGCTCTTGTGCGGGCCCCGCGCCTCGAGCAAGGCCAGCAAAGTCTCCGCCAGGTCCCGATCGCGTGCGGAGACGCGCGCCTTTCGGCACGCCGCGCTGCAGTAGCGAACCGACTCCCATTGGTCGGCCCACTTCTTTCGCCATTCGAAGGGGCGTCCGCACGCCAGGCAGCGTTTCGAATCCCGCGCTAGCGCTGGCATTCCGGGCACCAGTACAGCCGACGCCCGGCCACCGTTTCCTTTTCGATCGGCGTTCCGCACACGCGGCACGCCTCGTGGGCGCGCGCGAAGACATAGTGCCGGTAGCGGCGCCGGGGTTCGCCGTCGCGCTTCGCCGCCTCGGCCATCGCTTTAGGAACCGTAATGCCGCCGGTGCGGTACGAACGCTTCGTGATGCGGCCAATGCTGGTGGCCAGCGCACGGCGCTGTTCTTCGCTCAAGTCGCGAAGGCGGTTCCAAGGCAAGAGTCGAGCATCGAAAAGGATCTCCGAACGAAGGTAGTTTCCCATGCCTGCGACGAAGGACTGGTCGAGGAGCAGGCCGCCAAGCTGACGGCCCTCGAAGGCCCGAAAGTGACCGCGAAGATCCCGTGCGCTGGCACCCGCCAGCGGATCCGGCCCGAGCTTCTTCAGGAACGGATGGGACTCAACCTGCGCGGCCTCGAGCACTTCGATCTCCGACGCGCTGAACAGAAACGCTGAACCCTTGGGCGTGCGCACGGCAAAGCGAAGGCTGCGATTGCTCTCCGGGGTCTTGTTCGAACGGCGGGTGATCCATCGTCCATAGAGCTGGTTGTGGCTGTACACGACCAGGTCGTCCGCGAACCACGTGAGCATCGCCTTCCCGCGGGTCTCCACTCGGCTTACACCGCGCTGCCGTAGCTCCTCGCTGTACGGTTTGAGGTGCGGAAAGGCAAAGAACACCTCGTCGGGCGCGCGCCCCGCGACGGCGCGGGCAACACGGTCGGCCGCTCGACGGATCTCTGGTCCTTCAGGCACGGTCCGCCCCGCTTTCCGTCGCCAGCAAAACGGGTGCGACCAAGGGAACGACAAAGGGAATCAGCCAAGGGGTCATGTTTCCGTGCGCAGGCTCTAGGAGCGTCAACGGAAAAAACCAAGGCGTTTACGCGGGCTGGACGGCGTGTGGACCGCGGCGAGCCCGGCGGGTACGATGACCCACGTGGGTGATCCGCTCGACGCGCTTCAAGACGCCCTCGGCCATCGGTTTGCCGAGCCCCAACTCTTGCTGCAGGCGCTGACGCACCGCTCATACCGCAACGAACACGGCGGCGCGGACAACGAACGCCTCGAATTTCTCGGCGATGCGGCCCTCAGCCTCATCGTGGCCAACCTTCTCTTTCAACAGGAACCCGCAGCCAGCGAAGGCCAACTCACGCGAAAGCGCGCGGAGCTTGTCTGCGAGCGCGGCCTCTTTGAAGTGGCCGAAGAACTGGAGCTCGGCGAGGTGCTTCGCCTCGGCAAGGGCGAGGATCGCTCGGGCGGTCGAACGAAGAGTCGCCTGCTCGCTTCGGCCTTCGAAGCCCTGATCGGCGCGGTGCTCTTGGATGCCGATTTTGCGCGCGCGCGGGAGGTCGTGCACGCGCTCTTCGTCGAGCGCGCCGAGCAAGCCCACGCAGAGCGGGACGCCAAGTCGCTCCTCCAAGAACGGGCCCAGCGCGACGGTTTCTCGAGTCCGAGCTATCGACTCGTCGGCTCGGACGGTCCGGAACATGACCGCACCTTTCACGCTGAGGTGGCCTTTGGAGACGCGGTGCGAGGGCGGGGCGTGGGGCGCTCGAAGGCACGCGCTGAACAGGCGGCTGCCGTCGACGCTCTGAGCCAATACGTTTCCAGCGAGGTCGAGGCCTCATGAAGGCATCCATGGGCCTGCTTGCGCTGCTGAGCGCGTGCGCGGTCGACACGATCGGCCTTGCGGTGTTCGCAGGGGATTCGGCGATTCGAGACGATGGCGTCGACGAGCGCACCGATGAACGCGACATGGCAATTGTCGAAGTCGGCGCGGACGAAGGACCGGACGCACGCGACGCGGGCATCGACGCGCCGGACGCCATGGACCGAAGCGTCGACCCGATCGACGAAAGGCCGACGTGCGACGACCCGAACCTGCGCTGCGTGGATAACGAGGAACGGCAATGCGTCGACGGCGTCGACACACTCGTCCAGCGCTGCGCGCTCGGCTGCTTTGGCGCGGCCCGGTGCGCCGTCCTTGGGCCAAGCAACGGCATTCCGTCCGACGTCTTCTCCCTCGCCGATTCGGACTTCACGGTGTCGGCCGGCGAGCTGCTCAACTTCAATACGGACAACGGACGAATCACCCGCGATGGCGGCGAAGAAGTTCGCCCCGCGGGCGGGGGCCTGCAGGCGGGCATTCACTTCTCGTTCATCGAAGCGCCGGACCAGCCCATCGCGATCGGCGTGTTCACCGTCGTGAACCTGGTCGTCAATGACGAAGGCCGCATTCGTTTCGTCGGCCGAAACGCCGCCGCCCTGCTTGCGTCGTCGTCGATGCGCGTCGACGGCTTCATCGACGCGGGTGCCCGGGGCCGCCTC
>JBCCRV010000771.1:0-3319 GCA_039201085.1 Myxococcota bacterium
AACTGAGCCTGCTTCGCCCACCCTGTCGCCCGATGTCTGCGTCACGCCTCCTTGAAATGTGCCTACATTCCTGCGTCGTTGTTCCTTGTCCTCGAACAACAGGACGAACGCCGCAGGCTCAGTTCAAAATGAAGGCGGTCTGGCGAATAGCGCGGCTGATGGTCTTGAAGGCGTCACCGCCGGCGACGCGCAGCCAGTCGAAGAGCACGGTTTCGGCGCAGCTCACACGGGCTCCGCAGTCCCGGTAGAGGTGCTCGGCCAAGCGCATGTGGTCGGGGTCGCGTGAACACACGGCGTCCGCGGCGACGTGCACATCAAGGTTGCGGGCCGCGAGGGCACGGACCGTTTGAAAGACGCAGATGTGCGCCTCCATGCCAGCGACCACGATTTGCTCGCAGCCCGCGAGCGCTTCAAGCACGCCTTCGGCTTCCGTCGCGTCAAAGGCGGTCTTCGCAATCACCGTGGCGTCCGTCGGAATGCTCAGCGACGCGTGCGTTGAGCCCAAGCCTTTGGGGTACTGCTCGGTCACGACGACGCGTATGCCTAGCGCTTCGGCGCCGACGAGTAGCTGCTCGCACGCCCGCAAACAGCGCGCGGCGCGTGCCTCATCCATGGCCGCGACTAGTTTTTCCTGTACGTCGACAAGCAGGATGGCGGAGCGCGGGGCGTCGAGTCGCTTCATGGTCGGTCCTTCATGATCGGAGAGAGTACGGCGCTCACGAAGCTCGGCGGCAATCGCACCTTTCGCTGACCGCCTTCTTCACGCGCGACAGGAAGACGCAGCACGCGGCCGTTGCGCCACCAAAAGAGTTCGTCGCTGATCGAGCCGGGGCCATCGTTGAACATGCCTTCGGCGACGGGAAGGAGCGCCTCGATCGCGTCCACGACGTGGTGGTCTTCGATGCGATGCAGCAGCACCGCGTGCCGGTGGGGCACGGCGAAGAGGACGCCGTACTCCGTGGGGTCGATGAACCGGCTGAGCTGCAGGGCGTGGCTTGCTACGTAGTAACCGTCGCCGACAAGGCTGCGAAATCGAACGGGACCGAGGCTGAACTCATCGACGCTGGCGTCTTCAGCCGCGGTTTGAGCGGCGGCGCGGTCGAGTACCGCATCGAGGGGCGTTTCCCAGTTCTGTGTCCAGGCCGAATCGATCGTCACGATGCGCGACTGTTCGTCGCTCACGAGGACGGCGATGAGGTCGTCTTCGTCCGCGGAGCGTTCGCCTTTCGGTGACTCCGTGTAGGAGATGGTTCGCGCGATACGCCGGGCCGAGCTCACGTCCTTCTGACGGTGAAGCCGCAGCCGAAGGCTCGACTCGATTGCGGACAGGTTCGCAAAGCGCGTATCCATCGAAGCGGCATCTTCGTTGGCCTGTATGAGCGCTGCGATCTGTGCCGTGAGTACGTCTTCGTATTTCGCCGGCGCAACGTCCAAGCAGCTGTCCGCGAGCGCTTCAAGGCCGACGCGGACGCGGCCAAGGGTTACGTGGCCAGCCAACGTGTCAAGCGTCGCGGGCGTGTGTTCGACCGCCGCGTGAAGTGCGGTGCGAAAGGCCGGTCGGTCACTCGCATCGAGGCGCGCTTCCCACTCGCGGGCGTCGTCCTCGCTGTCCTCACCGTGGCCCATGGCTCCTTATACCGCAGGGGGCGAAGGAGGGGGCGGCTTCGTTGCGGACTCTCCGGCGAATGCGGGTGCTGGATGTGTGTGGCGCCTTCCGCAATCGTTCCGCACCCGCTTTTGAAGTTTCCGCGACGGCGCGTGTTCAGACGCCCCCTCGCGTCGGATTCCGTGGTGCGACCGGCGTCGCCCGGGACAGCGCGTGTGCGATCGGCGTTCCTCGCGACGGCCGTGTGCGACGAGGGTGTGCGACGAGGGGTGTGCGACGACGCCCCCTCCCTTCGGTTTGCGACGGAAGGGAGGGGAACGGGACCCTACGCTGCGGACTTCATCGCATCCTCGTTGAGGGCTGCGATGATCCCTCGATCGAGGTAGCGACGGTCGATGCAGACTCGACTGAAGCGATGGCCCACGAGCGTGAGGCAAATCGAGGGCTGGCGGCCTGTGCGGTAGTGAAACTCACGCCGGCCCTTGGTGTAGTACGTGCCGGCTACGATAACGCCGGGAACCGCTGTGCCCGGCGCGCGAATCGTCTTCCAAGAGAGACCCTCGCCCTCGCCAACGTCGACGATCTGTTCGCGTGGAATGCGCAGCTCTCGCTCGAAACGCACCGCGAGCAAACGTTCGAGGGCGGTGAAACGAAGGGTGAGGTGCGTAGGGGTGAGCAGTGCGTCCATGGTGTTCTCCGACGCAAGAAGGTGCGCTCGGTCCGGCCGTTTGCAACCGGGATTTTGCGGATTCGTGTGCCGACCCTTTGCGGCGGAGGCGATGGCGAACGGGACGCGGTTCTGGCCGTTCAAGGTCACGGTTGATACGTGCTTCGCTTCCGCTCGCGCTCTCGTATGCTCGGCGGAACGTGTGCGCCAAAGGGGCTGCCTTAGGCGAAGAGTCGCAGCTGACGCACGTTGCGTTCGAACGTGGTTGGCCCTTCGTGGGCGGCGCCGGCAACGCGAAGGTCGAGGCCGAGGTTCCTGCGATGGTGTTCGAACAGCTGGGCAATGGCGTCCCAGCGTGCGCCTTGGCCCTTCATTCGGGAGCCGAAGCGAGGGTCGTTCGTGCGGCCACCGCGCATTTCACGGACCGCCGACATGACCTTCTTCGCGCGCAGCGGATACGCTTCTCGCAAACGGTCTTCGAAGACAGGGCGCACCTCTGCGGGAAGCCGCAGAAGAATTCCGAAGGCCCAGCTTGCGCCCGCTTCTTTGGCCGCCCTTAGAATCGCAGGGATTTGATCCTCGCTGAGCCCAGGCACGATCGGTCCGACGGAGATTCCTACGGGCACGCCGGCATCGGCCAGATGGGCGATGGTGGCAAGTCGTGCTTTCGGCGAAGCGGCGTTCGGTTCGATGGCGCGCGCCATCTTGGCGTCGAGGAAGGGGAGACTGACGGTCACGTGGCAGCGAGCTTGCGTCGCGAGCTGGGCGAGCAGTGCGGCGTCGCGCACGACGAGCTTCGACTTGGTGATGATGCTGACGGGGTTGCGGTACGCGAAGCACTGCTCAAGGCACGCCCGCGTCAGCCCGTAGCGCGCTTCGACGGGTTGGTAGCAATCGGTGTTGCCGCTGAAGACAACGGTTTCGCCGCGCCACGTCGAACGCTCAAAGGCTTGGCCGAGGCGCTCGGCAACGTTCGTTTTCACCACGATGCGCCGGTCGAAGTCGGTGCCGGCGCCGAACCCCAGGTACTGATGGGTCGGGCGGGC
>JBCCRV010000772.1:0-3310 GCA_039201085.1 Myxococcota bacterium
CGCCTTCGGCCACAACGCGAATCCGCCCGCCAACGCCCGAGGTGCGCACCTCACCGAGCTCCGGGTCGAACAGGCGCGCTGCGCAACGACCCGCGGATGGAACGAGCGAACGCCCATTGCATTCGCCCAAGGCGGCAGCGAACAAACGTCGAGCGGCGCCACCCAGCCGACGACCGCGCGCGACGGCGAAGGTCTCTTGCATGCGGCCTTTCTTCGTGAAGGCCGCCTCGTCCTGACGCGGCGCGCAGACGACCGTTTTGCGAGCCGCTGGCTTCGCGTCGACGAAGCGTACGAAGCGATCGGCGGCCCCTTCGACGACGCCGAGCTCGCCTACGAAGACGCGCTCGTCGTCTACACGGTTGAAGCCGGCTCGGTGCACCGATCGCGTCCGATGCGCGACGGCGACAACCGCCAAACGTTGGTTGAACGCACGCTCATCGCTCACGACGTGCCGGTCCACGCGATCAGCATTGCCGTGCGCGGCGTGGGCGAGCGCGTCGCCGCCCTGGTTCGCAGCGGCGGGAGCGTCGAAGCCCTTTCGCACGACGGCCTCGCCTTCGTTCGACACAGCACGCTACCGACGACCGAACTCGGCGATGCCCTTGGCAGCCCCGAGCTCTTCATTCGCGAAGGGCTCTACGAAGCCTATGTCCCGTACCGCCGGGGCACACGCTGGCGCCTGGCGCATTTCGTTTCGCAGGACTTCATCTACTGGAACCTTGCGGACGCTGCGGCGCTTCAGCCGATGGGCGCGGACGAGCGTTTCGGTCCGCGCGCGCCCGATGTGCAGCTCATCGAGGGCGCCCGAGCGATCGAGCTCTTCTACGAGCGCTTCGACGGCGTGGACCAGACGCTGGGCTACGCCCGGCGAAACGTCACCGCCGGCGCATCGTTCTAGCCCGTCTAGAGCACATCATCGGGCGGCACTTTCGAAACGGCGAGATTTTTGCGACAACTCGCCCATGCAGCTCCTCTCGACTTCAGCGACGGGTCAACTCCCGCCAGGACCGAACCGATGAAACGTCTCCTCGCAGCCCTCCTAGTCGCGGCATGCGGCTCTTCGAGCCCCGCCACGAGCACCCCCGAGATCACCGCCGCAACGGAGCTCAACCGCGTCGAACGCGAGCGCTTCAACCAGGTGGCACTGCGCGAGGGGATTCCGATTCATTGGTACATCGACCGCGATAACGACGGTTCGGTGGATCCGGACGAGGTGCACGCCCTCCACTTCTACACCGTCAGCCGTGAGTGGACGGCAGGCGACCAGTTTACCTCCGACTTCTTCGCCGCCTACGCCGCCATCGAAGCGGCGGCGTCCGAAGGCGCACCGAGCGACGCGCGGCTTGCCGCCGTGCGAACCGAACTCGAATCGACCGCACCCACGCTCGTGTACTCCGACCTGCGGGAGCTTCCCGACGATCAGCGCGCCTTTGCCGAACGCATGATCGAAGTCGGCCGACTGATCGACGCACTCTACGCCACGCAGGTAGGCGCCTCCGCGCTTACGGGCCGCGTCGCCGAAGATGCCGCGAGCCAGAGCCTGTTCCGTCGAAACTGGGGGGCCCATTGCCGAAGTCCGCTCACCGAATCGATCGCCGCCTGCTCCGCGATCGAAGGCGGCTCGGACCAACCCGTGGACGTTTATCCCATGGATATGCAGGCAGATCCGAGCTTCTGCGAGGCCCTCCAGGCGGACGGCGTGGACGAGGAGATCATGGCGCCCTTCACCGTCGTACGCCGGGACGGCATGGCGCTTCGGGCCGTGCCCTACACGGAAGCGTATGCGGACGAGATGGGCGCCATCGCCGCCACGCTTCGACTGGCGATCAACGACCTTCCAGCGGCTGAGGAGGCGCTCAAAGCCTACCTGGAGTCCGCCGCTTCAGCGTTCACGACCAACGACTGGTTTTCCGCCGACGCCGCCTGGGCCGCGATGGACGCGACCAACTCGCGCTGGTACGTGCGCGTCGGTCCAGACGAGGTCTACTGGGATCCATGCAATCGAAAGGCCGGCTTTCACCTCACCTTTGCGCTCATCGATCGTTCATCGCTGGAATGGCAGGCTCAGCTCAACCCGCTCCGAGCAGACATGGAGGGCGCGCTCGCGTCCCTCGTCGATAGCTACGACCCGCGGAACGTCAACTTTGCCATGCCCGACTTCATCGCGATCGTCGCAAACTTCGGCGACGATCGCGACCCCTACGGCGCGACGATCGGTCAGAGCTTGCCAAACTGGGGCCCCGTCGCCACGTCGGGTGGCCGGACCGTGGCGATGAGTACGCTGTACAACGATGCCGACAGCCTGCAGCGTCGGCGAAGGGCGGCCGCCGCACTTCTCGACGACGCCTCGATAGCGCTCCTTTCGGACAGCACGGAAGGGGGACTGATGTCGACGATTCTGCACGAAGCCGGGCACAACCTCGGACCGGCACACAGCTACGAAGTGAACGGTCAAACCGCATCGCAGGCCTTCGGCGGCGAACTCGCGACCATGCTCGAAGAGCTCAAAGCGCAGAGCAGCGCCCTCTTCTTCATCGATATGTTGCGCGAGCGCGGCGTCATCAATGACGAGCAGGCGCGCGACACCTACGTCGACTCGATCGTATGGGCTTTCGGCCACATCTCGCGCGGCATGTGGACCGCTACGGGACGACGGAAGCCGTACAGCCAGCTGGCCGCCATTCACATTGGTTTTCTGATGGACCGCGGCGTTCTAAGCTGGAACGCGGAAGCTACACCGGCATCCGGTCAAGGTTCGGGAGCGTTTCATATCGAGCTCGAAACCCTACCGGCGGTGGCGCGCGAGCTCATGACTGAGGTCATGCGCATCAAGTCGACCACGGACCGCGCCGGGGGCATCACCCTCGCCGACCGGTACGTCGGCACCTACGACGGAAGCGGCACCCACGCGGCGCGCCGCACCGACACGGTTGTTCCGCACGGTGCGATCGTCGATGTATACAGCACCTTTCCTCGCGCCGCGATGGTCTACGCCATCGATCTCTGAGCGTCCGTAGACCCGATCGTCAGCGTTTGGGACGCGGGACGCCGACGCGCGACGCAGGACGCCGACGCAGGGCGCGCGATGATCGACGCACGGCGAACGACGCAGGACGCAGGACGCGAACGCAGAACGCAGGACGCAGGACGCACGGCGAACGACGCCGAACGCACGAGGATCGACGCAGAACGCAGAACGCAGAACGCAGAACGCAGAACGCGCGACGCAGAACGCGCGACGCAGAACGCGCGACGCAGGACGCAGGACGCAGGACGCAGGACGCAGGACGCAGGACGCAGGACGCAGGAC
>JBCCRV010000773.1:0-3305 GCA_039201085.1 Myxococcota bacterium
ACGAGGCCTGCGGGGTGCCTCCTGACGATGTGCCCAACCGGGGCTATCTCCCCGTGTCGCGAGAGAGCACAACCACGGCTGAAGGGCTGCCGGTCTCCTCCTGCGATTGCACCCCCGGTTGTAGCGACCGGGCACCGTGCATTGAGCCGTTCCCCGGCACCGACATCGCGCTCACCTGCGTTCGAGCTGCAGACCGCGCTCTTCCAACCGGGCAGTGTCTGCTTCCGTGCGTGCGTTCCTCAGACTGTCCGGAGGGGGCGTCATGCGTGGTGGTGAGGGCCTTTGGCATCTCCACACCGCGGAACCCAGACGTCGCGTTCGCATGCAGTCGAGTTGGGCGCGCTCGCTAGCCGCCAAGCTGCGCTTGTCGCTTGTTCAAGCAATACCCCCCGGGCTTCTGACGCCGGCGGTATGTGTCGGCAGTTGCCAAGGCGCGTTTTTTCGCCTCCCCCATGCGGCTCTGGTTCCTCCATCGATGGGGTAAAATGCTATGCTCTCGCGCCATGAGCGCCCCTGTGGATTTTCGCGACGTGCTGCGTGCCCGGCCCGTCGTGCACCGGCACCTGCCCCGGACGCCCCTTTACCGCTATCCGCTGCTAAGCGCGCGGCTCGGCTTTGATGCGTTTGTGAAGCACGAGAACCACCTGCCCATCGGCGCCTTCAAGGTGCGGGGCGGCGTGAACCTCTTCGCAAACCTCAGCGACGCTGAGCGGCGGCGCGGGGTGGTGACGGCGACGCGCGGAAGCCATGGGCTTTCGATGGCCTGGGCTTCGCGCCATTTTGGGTCGCGCGCGACCATCTTTGTGCCCAAGCACAACAACCCCGAGAAGAACGCCATCATCGAGGCGATGGGTGCCCAGCTCAATGAGCACGGCAAGGACTTCGATGCGGCGCGGGCCGAAGCGGAGGCGCACGCGGACAACGAAAGCCAACGCTACGTGCACGTCGCGAACGAGCCGCTGCTTATTGCGGGCGTGGGCACCTACGCGATGGAAATTGTGGAGGACCTTCCGGACTGCGACGCGGTCATCGTGCCCGTCGGCGGCGGCAGCGGCCTCGCTGGCTGCGTGCTCGCCCTGCGCCGACTGCGCCCGGACCTTCGCATCATCGGCGTCTGGGCCGAGCGGGCAAACGCGCTGATGCGCAGCCTCGAAAGCGGCAAGCTCGAAAACGTCGAGAGCGCCGATACCTTCGCCGACGGCCTCGCCACGCGCTTTGCCTTTGAGGTCCCTTTCGAGATCTGCCGCAACCAGGTCGATGAAGTCGTGAGCGTAAGCGAAGACGAAATGCGCGAAGGCGTGCGCGTCGCCCTTGAAACCACGCACAACGTCGCCGAGGGCGCCGCCGCGAGCGCCTACGCGGCGGCCATCAAGCTCGCCCCGAAGCTCGCCGGCAAGCGCGTGGCGCTCATTCACACGGGCCAGAACATCGACCGCGATACGCTGCGCTGGGCCCTCGGTCTCTACGACGCGTAGTCAGTGAATCGAACCCTCGTCCTCGCGACTTCGTGCGCGCTTCTGATCACAGCCTCCGCGTCCGCTCCCGCGCAAGCGCCCGACGCTGGCGAGCAAAGGCTCAGCCGCGCCCAGCTCTATGAACGGGTGGATTACAACACGGTTCGTGTTGAGCGTCGCGACGGCGGATGGGGAAGTGGTTGGTTGCTCGCGCAATCGGGTCGGCCCTTGGTCGTCACCAACCGACACGTCGTGGACGAGCATCGCGGTTCCTTTCGCATCTGGTTCTACCGCGGAAGCACCACAGCACCCGTCATGGTCGAGGGCCGTCTGCAACGCGCCTCTGAGAACATCGACCTAGCCTTGATTCGCCTGCTCGATGACGCCCCAGCCTCGGCGCAGGCCCACCGTCTTCGCACGGACACGGTCATCCGACGTGGAGAGGAAGTCATACTTGGAGGCAACCCGGCGGTGCGCGCCGGTGAAACGACAATCCCATTGCCGTTCCAGACCACATCGGGCGTCATCACAGGACACGTGAACGGTGAAAGCTTCACGCCATGCGGTGAAAACAGAAACTGTGTCGTCGTTGACGCGGCCTCCTTGCGAGGGAGCAGCGGCGGCCCAGCGTTTGACCTCCAAGGAAACCTCGTAGGCATGCTGTGGGGCGGCCCGCAGTATTCCGTGCGCACGCTCTTCGGCACTGCTGGTTATGTGCAAAACGCTACGATTTCATACTTGATTCACACGCGGACCCTCGCGACAGAGCTGCGTAGATTCGAGCGAGAATCACAGCGGCGACGCAACAACTGACCCCGTAGGCCCTTATCGCAAGTGGCCGCAAGCGGGCGGGCTACGACCTCGTCGCGCCTGCTCCTCCTGGGCGGCGCCAGCGTAGCGTTGGCGGGCGCTAACCTCGGCCTGAATGCCCACGGACCGTGGTGGCGGGTCTCGTTGCGCCTACGATAGACTTCGCCGAGCCCGTGGCCCGACGAACTTCAGATGCAGTTTGCGCAGGATGGACGCTCTTCGGAGCGTTCGTTGTTGTCCTCGGCGCCGGCTGCAGCGGCTCCTTCGATGTGGAAGTCCAGTTCGACAACGCAGACTCGCAAGCCCGGGCCGTTCGGGTTGAGGTGGCCGTGGTCAACAGCTGTACCGACCAGCTGCCGGGACTGGCGCCGATTGGCCTGCTGCGCAGCACGGAGGTTCGCGGCGGTGTCGCGGAGCCCTTAGGTTCGATCGAGCACGGTCGATACGGCCTGTATGCGCGCGCCATCGATGCGTCCTGTAGCGTGGTCGCAGCGGGGTGTACGCCCATTCGCGTGAACGAAAGCTCGAGCACCTTCGTCGTTGAACTCGCCGACGAAGCGCTTGCGCTTTGTCCGCCCACGCAGTGCGCCAGCGAAGGACGGTGCCTTCCCGTCGATGGCGGAGTCCGCGTGGATGGGGCCGTGGACGGGGACGTCGGCGCGAGCGACGCAGGCGACGGCGACGCCGGCGAGTGCGAAGCGCTCGAAGACCAAGTGCCGAGCTTTACTCCGTCGGGGCGAATCTCGAACGGACGCACGTACGCCTGCGTCGTGCGCGAGGATAGGCTCTTCTGCTTTGGTGACCGCTCCACGGCGCGCCGCTACGGTGCCGATGGGTGCACGAGCGACGATGGCTGCATCGCCGAAATCGCGCATCCCGACGACGGCGCGTGGCGTCAGATTTCCGTCGGCTATCGGCATGCCTGCGCGATCGACACCGGGGATCAGCTCTACTGCTTCGGCGTCAACGACTCGTTTCAGCTCGGCGATGCAAACGAAGACGACGACTTTCTCGTGAAGCCCGTGGGCTTTGGCATCGCGG
>JBCCRV010000774.1:0-3301 GCA_039201085.1 Myxococcota bacterium
ACAAGCGTGAGCGAGTGCTCCGTCAGCTTGGCGACGTCCTTGTCTTTGAACGCCGCATCGATGACGTCGCCGAAGTAGGACGGGTACAGAAGGCCGAGGCCGCTGCAGACCGCGAGTCATACCAACGCAACGCCGAGCCGAGCTCGGTAGGGCCACGCGTAGCCGAGCAGCCGGCGGATCCGGGCGCCCTCGGGCATGGAGTCGATGCTGCTGGCCTCGCTGACGACGGGACGCTAGCACGCGCTGCTGCGGCGTCTGACGCGGCGCGCGGGAAGCTTCTTGGCTCTGGATGCGCCCCGTCGACCGGCCGGGAACCTTCGCGTCGCCTCGACGAACAAACGCAGATGTGCGGGCCTGGACGTTCGGGGGGGTGGCGTTGTTCGTGGCGCTGGCCGCGGGGTGCGACGGCGAGGCGATGGAGCCCGACGAAGACGACCCCGACTGCATGCGCGCCCGCGCGCTGACCATCGACGGGTGCGGCGAGCTCATCGGCGAGTCGTTCTGCAGCGAGGGCCGGGAACACGTCGCGTTCGGCTCCGAGCTTCGCTACGACAGCAACCCGCCGCACAGCGGGCCGCACTATCCCAACGCGACGTTCTGGGGCATTCACGACAGCACCGTCGACCGAGGAACCTACGTCCACAACCTCGAGCACGGAGGCATCGTGCTGGCCTTCAACTGCTCCGACTGCGACGACGAGGTGCGCGCGCTTCGAGACGCAGTGGCGGCGCGTCCGGACTTCCGCATCCTGGTCACGCGGGACGTCGATCTTCCGACGCGCTTCGCCGCGATCAGCTGGACGTGGGTGTACGCCTTCGACGCGATCGACACCGACGCGCTGCTGTGTTTCATCGACCAGCACGAAGGCTTCGCGCCCGAAAACATCGCCAAGTAGCGCTGCGCCGCGTTGCCCCCGAACCTCCGACTGAGGGCCTCCCTGCAGCGAGAGTTCGCGATTGCTCGCCGCCCGCAAGCTCCGCGCTACCCTTCGCGCATGTCCACGTTTCACGATTTCGAAATGAAGTCGATCACGGGCGAGGCGGTGCGCTTCGAGCAGTTCGCCGGCAAGGCGGCCCTGGTCGTCAACGTCGCGAGCCGCTGAGGCCTGACCGGCCAGTACGCAGGTCTGCGTACGCTGCACGATACCCGCGACGACCTGAACGTCCTCGCCTTCCCCTGCAACCAGTTCGGCAAGCAGGAGCCCGGCACCGACGCCGAGGTCCACGCGTTCGCCACCTCCAAGTACGGCGTCTCGTTCCCCATGTTCTCGAAGATCGAGGTCAACGGCCCCGATGCCGCCCCGCTGTACGCCTACCTGCGCGAGCAGGCGCCGCGCGAGGACGGCAACACCGACATCTCGTGGAACTTCGCCAAGTTCCTCGTCGGAAAAGACGGCACCGTGATCAAGCGCTACAGCCCCCGCACCACGCCCGAAGAAATCGCCGCCGACCTCGACGCCGCGCTGGCGTAGGCCGCAGCGGACCTGTCCTCGCAAGAGACGTCAGATTGACGGCCTCGCGCTTGCCTGCCACCGTTCGGGCATGCGCCGTCCATCGCTTTGCGTGCTCACGAGCCTCGCATGTGCCTGTTTTTCGCCGACGGTAACCGAGTCCGAGGGTGGCGGAAGCAGCGGGGGTTCGTCGACGGCGGGAGGAACGTCGACCCCCGGTTCAGAACCCGGGGGGAGTACGCTCACCGCGAGTAGCAGCTCCGGCTCGGTAGACGCGGGCACAACGGACGACGAGGATTCAACGACCGCCGTGATTGACGAGCCTCCGAGCTTCGAGGCGTTCAACGTCAACGGATCGACGTCACCGCCGGAGGTGTCGCAGGGCGGCCAGGTTCGACTCGAAGCGGAGGTCGTCGATGACTTCGGCGTCGCCAGCGTCGAGTTCTTCGACGGCGACATGTCGCTCGGGACGGATGCAGAGGCGCCGTACGAGCTGGACGTGACCGTCTCGAGCGGGGACTCAGGCTCTCACGCGTACCGGGCGATTGCGACGGATACGGCGGATCAGGCTGCCGAATCGGAAAGTGTCACGCTCTCGGTAAACATCATCGGCGGGGAGATTGAGTTCCTCCGCGAAGACCTCTTTCGTGGAGCTGATGTCGTGGGCCTCGCGAATGGCGGCATCGATGTGAGTGAAGTGGACCGCGTTTTTCTTGCTGCGCTGGATGTGAGCAACGCAGTCCAGGGGAGCATCGCGATCGCATTCAACGACGACCTGAGTCAGCTGTGGACACGCAGCTTACCGTTCGCAACCCCAGGACGACCGATCACGGTAGATGGAGAGCTTCTTGTCGGCGGTATCGATCCAGATGCCCTCACGATCGAGTACCGAACGCTGTCCACCGCCGACGGCACCATCGAGTCTGAGCTGGTCTTCGACACCGACGCTGCATCATCGTTCGACATCGTGCCCCACGGACTCGCAGCGCGCTTGGGGGGCAACATTGCGTTCCACACAAGCCGCACGAACTTCACGGCCTACACAACGGACTTACAACAGCAGCAGTGGCAGACAACGCTGTCGGGCTTCGCTTCCCTGACAGAAGCTGACGAGTACCTATTCGCGTCACTGGGCGACACCGGTGACGATTGCGCACCAGGTTCCAGCTTCTGCGTCCGACGGATTGACTCCATGGGACAAACGAACTGGACGGCAGGACTCGGGACGGGTCGTGCAGCGGAGGTTGCGCCAATGCCAGACGGAGGCGCTTGGGCGGTGGTCGGTTTATCCGAACCCGACTACCAAATCTTCATGATTAGTCCGGAGGGCGAAGTCACCCTCGTCGCAGAAGTCGAGAGCGATCCACCCCACCTCGCAGCCGTGGGCGCCGACGGCTCCGGGGGCTTCGTCCTTGCGGGAGCAGAAGGTCCATACGGTTCAGGTCGAGCGTTCGTGCGTCGCTATGATTCGGAAGCATCGCTCGTCTGGGATCAGCCGCAGTTCTTCAACAACAACGTGGACTCAGCTGCTCTCGACGTGCAAGTGAAAACGGGAGCCGTGTACGTCTACGGGCTCTCCAACAACTCTACCGATGTCTTTTCGTTCGAGGGCGACGCTTGGATCGCGCGCCTGTCCCTCTGATAGACAGCGGGACCTCGTCTAGCGATTCAGCTCCAGTAGCTACGAAGAAGGCCGGAGCTGGAGCCCCAGCCTCCTTCGTCGTGCTCGCACACTACATGCCGGTCCACTCGGTGGTCACGGCGGTGAAGGCAATATGGAAAACCCACCCCCCGTTTTCTTGGTCCTCGTCACGGAGAGCAGCTGAGAGAGGTTGCTCGCCTGTTGGCGTG
>JBCCRV010000775.1:0-3294 GCA_039201085.1 Myxococcota bacterium
GCGGCCCGCGCCGCCGCCGGGACCGCCCGCAAAGGCGTTGCCGCCGCCGCTTCCGCCGGAGTCGTTTCGCGGAAAGAAGAAGTCGTTTTCTCGGCGGCCGTTTCGGCCCGCGAACGGTCCGCGTGCATCTTGGTCCCCATTGGCACCGCGGCCGCCGCCGGGACCACCCGGACGGCCCTTCGCGTCCGCGCGAATGATGCCGTTGATGGTCATTTCGCCGCTGGCGACGAGCACGAGGGCGCGCGAGCCGCGCACTTCAACGACGCCGTTGAGCGTGAGGTTGCGAAAGGGAACGACGCAGAGACCGAGTCGCTCGGGGAGGTCGAGCGCTCGGCCGATGCCGAGGATCGATCCGCAATCGCTCGTGTCCCAGATGTCGGCGGGCGTGTCGCCCCAGTTGCCCGGAGGCGCGAAGTCGAGCGTTTGGTCCGCGCCGGAGTCGAACACGTCGCGGGGCACGTTTGTGGGAGCGAGATCGCGGCAGCGCGCTGTGCCGCCCGTGTCGACGCAGTCGACGGGGCACGGCGTGCGGGTGGGAACGCCACCAGGGCAGGTTTGAATGGTCTGCGAGTCGAGGCAGATCACCGGGCAGTCGGCGGTGTCTGTGCCCGCTTCAGGCCGGGCGAGATCGGGACCGGCCTCCACGGCCGCATCGACGGCCGCATCGACGCCCACGTCCGCGGCACCGATCTCCACGCCCCGGTCGCCGACGGCTCCATCGGTGGTTGCGCCCTGCACAAAACCCAGGCCCGTGTGCTCCACCGCGCAGGCGGTGAGCGTCAAAGCCAGCAAGACGGGAACACGAGGCACCGCGAAAGGGTAGCAGGCACTCGCCGCGAAGGGCCCGTTGAATTGCGCGCTCCGGGCGCCGAAAGCTGCTCCTCTGGCGTTGAGGGAACGGCGTGCGTGCGCGAACTGCGCGCTAGCGCATGCGCTCGCGAAGGCGCTGGATCTGCCGCTCCACGTGACCCCGATCGGCGGCCCGCGGCGCGCCCTCGATGTAGGACTCGTAGTAGGTCATGGCTTCCTCGAAGCGGTCGAGGCGCTCGGCGGCGACGGCCATATTGTAATAGATTTCGGGGATTTCACGAAAGCGCAGGGCCGCCGTGAAGGCCGTCAGGGCCGCTTCGTAGCGGCGACGGCGGTACATGGTCACGCCGCGCCGGAAGAAGGTGCGGGCCTCCTGCGTGAGCTCGTCGTCGCCGGGCGGGGCCGTGAACACCTGCTGGCGGGCGCGGCGCTTGGCGGCCTGGAGCGCTTCGATCCGGCCCTGGATGTCCGTTCGCACGGCGTCCTCGACGTCGCTGCGCAGGTAGATCCGGAAGTAGCGAACGGCGGCGTCGTACTCGCTCATGCGCTCGTAGACGCGGCCCACGTTGTAGGCGAGGTTCGGCGAGGGCACGAGGCCGTAGGCTTCCTCGAGCTTCTGGGCCGCCTCGGGAAAACGGCCCGCGTTGTAGTCCGCGAGGCCGGACTCGAGGAGGGCAGCGGCGCGCTCTCGCTCGCTGTTTGTTGGCGCGGGACGCCGCGCGCCGTTCATCTGGGCGGATACTGCAACGCTGCCGAAGCAGAGAAAAAGCGCGAGGAGGAGGCGCATCGGCCTTCAGACTACGGGGCCCTTCGAAGATTCACCAGCTTCACGCATGCGCCAGCGCCGCGCCTTTGCTAGGCCTAGCGGCATGAAGGATTTCTTCCTCAAGCGTGGCGTGTCCCTTCTTCAAGACGCGCGGGTTCAGAAGGTCATGCAGGATCCACGCGTGATGAAGGGCATGATGCAGGCGATGCAGCTGCGCGGTCAGCTCCAAGACCGGGTGGATGCACGCATCGATCGGGTCGCCCAAAGCCTGAATTTGGCGACGAAGAAGGAAGTGCGTGAGCTCAAGCGAAACCTTCGCAAGATGGAGCAGCAGCTCAAGCGCGCCGAGCGCCAGCTGGCCCAGGGCAGCAACTAAATCCGCCGCGTCAGGAGGTGCGGGAAGAATACCGGAGGCATCTGGCCTTCGGTGTTCGAAAGTTCAAAGGGGCCGTCCTGCGGACCGGGGGCTACGGACTCGCACGCACTCAGCGAGGCGCGCCGGGTCGAAGTACGGCAGCGGCTTCTTCGAGGAGCTTCAGAGCCTGCGCGTCATCGCCGGCTTGGTGAGCACGCCAGGCTTGCCGGCGTTTGAACTCGGCGGCCACGCGCGAAGCGAGCGGTTCGCCTACGGCGGTGCCGCGCGCGAGGAGCTGTCCGGCGCGGGCGTCGTCGCCGGCCCGAAGGGCGGCGGATGCGGCGCGGGCCCAGCCGCGACGGGCTTCCAAACCGCTGGCGAGGAGCGCATCGACGAGCGGACCGGCATCTTCGCCCCGCGCGTAGCGCCGCTCGACGAAGCAGAGGCCCGCTTCGAGGCCGCGCCGAAAGCTCGCCGGCAAGGGGCTCACGTCTTTGCCGGCAAGGCCGGCCAAGGCCCATTCGTACAGGTCGTCGCCGAGGGGCGCTTCGCCCTTCAGTGCGGCGGCGGCGACGGCCGCGTCCGGTCCGCGAAGCCGGCCTTGGGACGCGGCGGCGAGCGCCGAAACGCCGGGGGCGTCGAGGGCGGTTTCGAGACGCTGCCACTCCAAGGGCGAAAGGGCGTGCTGCTGGGCGAGGTCGACGAGCGCAGCCTTTGCGTACGTGGCGATTTCGTCGCCTTCCGATTGCTGCGCAAGGGCACACAGCTCGTCCACCAGCGCCGTGCGCGCGTAGCCTTTGCGATGACGAATGGCGACGGTCAGCATCGGGAGGCGCTGCGCCGGCGATAGCTGGAGGAGCGCCTCGACGGAGAAGCGTCGCGCTTCGGTGCCGCGTTCGGCGAGGGCCACGCACGCCGCCGTGCGCAGCGCGGGGTTTGACGGCGCTCGTTCAGCGCGCGCCAGGGAGCGCTGAAGGTGCGGAATCGCCTCGGCGCCGGTGGCCAGCCGGCCACGAAGGTAGTCGACGCGCGGGTCATTCGGCCGGCGCGTCGCTTCGGCCTCGGCAAGGGCGCGGCCCTGGTCGGCGCGAAGGGCCGCGGTGCATTCGCGCGCCAGGGCGTGAAAGTGCTCGCCTTGCACATCCGGCCACGCCGTGACGAAGGCGTCGTAGGCGGCTTCGTCAGCCGTTTCGCGGGCGAGGCGAAGGCCAAGGAGCAAACGCTCGGCGCGAAACTCGTGCCGCGAACGGAGCCAATCGAGGGCCCACGCCGGGCCGAAGGCGCGCGTGGCGCGCTCAAGCCAGCGCGTTTGGCTCATCGCTTGGCCACGCGGCCAAGGTGCGGGAGCCGGTCGAGGGCGCCC
>JBCCRV010000776.1:0-3275 GCA_039201085.1 Myxococcota bacterium
CAGGCGATGGCCCTTTCACGTCGCGGTTTTTGGCCGGCATGGCATGTGCGTTAGGCGCGGACGTGGCGAGTGTTGCGTGGGCTTTTATCGCAGGGGTGTTTGCACGAACGAGCTTCGGCGCGCTACCCATGCCGCTGGCGGCGCTGGCGGCGGTTCTCGCGGCCGCCATGGCGCTCGGACTGCGGGACGCCAAGGCAAGAAGCTGGAGCGGCCTCGCCGCCGCCTGTGCGTTTCTTCTTGGCGCGTGCGTACCCGAAGTGGAGGCGCCGCGTCTACCGCCGGGACTCGTGCGCATCGAGGGGAGTGTGGAAGGGACGCGCAATGGCCGAGCGAGCGTTCGCATTCGCACCGGGGCGATGGCCGATGGCTCACCCTGGCCCGGCGCCGGAAGACTCGCGCGTCTGCGCGAGCTCGATGCGCCCCCGGGCAGCGATATACGCGTGCTCGCACGCGTCGTGCCGACGCCGGGTTTTCGCAACACATCGCCGGCCTTTGCGTGGCCGTGGGCGGCGCCAAGCGCCGTAGGACGCGTCGTTGGGCAAACGGAGGTCCTGCACGCCAGCGCGTTTGCACGGGCGATGCACGGAGCGCGCGATCACCTACGCGGACGAATCGGCCAAGGGCTTTCGCCGACGGGTGCCGCCGTGGCGCGGGCTCTCGTGCTGGGCGACACCTCGAACATCGGCGAGTCTACGCGCGACGCCTTTCGCCAGAGCGGCGTGGCCCACGTGCTGGCCGTCTCCGGCCTTCACGTCGGACTGCTCTTACTTATGGTGCTCGCTTTCCTTCGCTGGTTCATCGCCGGCCGAACCCGGGACGATGGCGCCGCCGCCGCCTTGCTTGCCCTTGCACCGCTGGGCGGCTTTGTGTTCATTGCGGGAGGCGCGCCAAGCGTTCGTCGCGCCGCGACGATGGCCGCAATCGCACTCGTGCTTCGCGCCCTCCGGCGACGTCCTGCGCCCTCGCCGCTCCTTGCAAGCGCGGCGCTCTTTTTCGCCATGAGCGACCCTCGTTCCGTCATCGATCCCTCGTTTCTGCTTTCGCTCACGGCGACGGCTGCGATCGTGACGATGGAGCGGCGTTCGTCTGCCCTTCGCACTACGCTTGAGGTTTCGCTTCGCGCGACGCTCGCGACGGCGCCGCTCGTGTTGATCTGTTTTGGGCAGTTTGCGGTGCTCGGCGTGGTAGCGAACGCGGTGCTTGTACCCGTCGCTTCATGCACGCTCGTTCCGCTCGCGCTCCTGCACGCGCTCTTCTGCGGCGCGTTTGACAGCGCCTTGCTCGCCCCGCTTTTGGACTGGATCGCGCAGGCCTTCGTCGGCGGCGCGGCCACCTTCGAGAGTGCGGTACGCATACCACCGCCCACGGCGCTGCAGGCGGCCGCGCTCGTCTTGAGCTCGCTAGCGCTGCTTCAGCGGCGCTGGCGCGTCGCGCTACTCGTCGTCGCAGCCCTCGTCTACGGCGCGGAGGAATATCGCCTTCGTCAGCCGCCGGAATCGCTGGAAGTCCACTTTCTCGACGTGGCGCAGGGTGACGGCGCGCTCGTGCGATTTCCAAACGGCGATGTGCTGGTGGTCGACGCCGCCGGCGGCCGCCCGAACGCGGGCGAGCGCGCGCTCGCGCCCATCCTTCGTGCCCATCGGATCGCCCGCGTGAATACGGCCGTCATCACCCATCCCCACCCGGACCACTACGGCGGCGTCATCCACCTCGATACGCCGATCGACGAAGTCTGGGTCAGCGGCCAGGGGCTCGAGGAGACACCGCACGGTCCGGCCGCGTTGGCGATCGCGACGCTCCGCGCGAGCGGAGCTCGCGTGCGTACAGCGCGCGAACTCTGTGGAACCCATGCGCTTGGCGGCGGGCAACTTGAAGTGCTCGCGCCCTGCCCCGTCTACGACGCCGGATACGGTCCAAACGACAACTCGCTCGTGGTCCGCCTGCGCCTTGGGGAACGTTCGGTGCTCTTCACGGGGGACGTGGAGGCACATGGCGAAGGCGCGCTCAACTCGGACGTAAGCGCCGAGCTGCTCAAGGTGCCGCACCACGGTTCGCGAACGTCCTCCAGCGCCGAGTTTCTCGAAGCCGTCGACCCCTGCTTCGCGGTCGCGAGCAGCGGCGTACACAACGCCTTCGGCCACCCGCACGCAGCCGTGGTTGAGCGCTACCGTTCACGCGCGATTCCGCTTTGGACGACTGCGCAGTTCGGGGGCGTGCGCGCACGGGCCTTGCCCGATGGCTGGGAAATGCGCTCTGCGACCGGCGTCGTGCACCGCGTTCGCGGCCCGAGTGCTTGCGCCAACACGCGGCCGCGGGGCACCGAAGCTACTCTGAGTCGCAGCCGTTGAAGTGAAGCTCGGAGGTCGCCCGCCCAGTCGCGCTGCCGCTATCGAGTTCACAGTCGAGACGAAAGCCGAAGCTCTCGCCGCGGAACGCGTAGAGCACGTCGATATCGCACGCGCCGCTGTAGCGATCGTCGCGGACCTCGGCATCAACCTGCGCGGTTGTCGCTTCGGGACGGAGATCGGCGACGGCTACGCCGACGCGCCGAAGCCCCTCACCCTGCGGGTTTTCAATGCTGATGCGTGCGCCATCGCCGGCAAAGGTGCAAAAGCCTCGGAAGGCGCCGTCGGGCACTTCGCCTTCACCGAGGGTGACGTCCTGCGGGAAGGTGAAGCCCTCGCGCGAGTCCGAAAGCTGAAGACTGAACTCACCGCGGGCCGTGAGCGAGTCGCCGCCGCAGGCAAATCCAAGGCAGCTCAAGAGGAAGAGAAAAACCGCCGCGCGTGTGTTCATGTGTCTAGCGTAAGCGATGACCGTGCCACCCGCGTAAAACGCGCCGATTTTCCCAACTCCGTCCAGTAGACGCGCGCTAACGCGGCCAATGCGTCGCTCCGTGTTCACGCGCGGCGTGACGAAAAGGCGCAACGGCGAACAAACGCGACGGCGGAGTGCGTTGCGATCGGGTGCTCCGCAGACGGCGCGGTTGCTCACGCCGCGCTCATCATCGCCCGGGACGACGCGTACCCTGTATCTCGCCTCCGTTCGATCGCACCCATGAACCGGGATGCGATGCACCAAGAAGGGCGCGCTCTACCCGGCGCTGCCGGGCATCCAGTAGCGGCCGAGGAAGGCCAGTACTACGTTGACCACCGCCAGCAACACGATGATGAGTGCGCTCCGGCGCAGCGAACCGAGGTGGACTTCCTGACCTTCGGCGGCCTTTCGGACCTTCGCACTTACGATGCCCGTGAAGGCCGCCGCCACGAGCGCCA
>JBCCRV010000777.1:0-3268 GCA_039201085.1 Myxococcota bacterium
CCGGCTCGCTGCGCTCGGCGGCTCGGCTCACGGGTGGCGTGGACCGAAGTGTGGCCCAGGTCCGCGCTGCGCGAAAAGCCGAGGCCGAAGGGGACCTGGTCGCGGCGACGAACGCGCTTCGGCTCGCCGTGTCGCTGAACGACGATCCCAAAGTACGAGCCGAGTACGAGCGTGTTCGCTTGGCGCTCGCCGTTTCGCTGGCCGACAGCTACGAAAAGCAGGCGAAGTACGAGGAGTCGAACGAGAAATGGGGCGCAGCTGCCCTCTCCTGGAACAAGGTCGCGGACGGTCGCCCAAACAGCGTTGAACCGCTGTGGCGAGGGGCGCGAGCCATCCTTCGGGCTGGGGGCGACCTGAAGCACGCGCGCGAGCTGGCTCAAGAGGCCACGAAGCGCATGCCGGACTCGGCGTCGGCGCGGGCAACGCTCGCGGCCATCTACCTTGAGGCGGGCATGAAGGAGTCGGCCAAGCGGGAGGCGGAAAACGCCGCAAAGCTGGACCCCGGCCACGAGATGGTGAAAACTCTGCTCGACCGGCTCGGTTGACCGAATCGGCGCTTTTTCTGGAAGCATGGACACTCTCGCCCGCCCCTGCGCACGCGACGCCTTTTCTCCGCGGGAAGCCCTGAACGAACCCGTCCGGGCTGAAAGACTTGCATTATCGCCGCTGCGCGGCGTACGGAGCATGGATGGATAAGGTCATCGGCATCGATCTCGGCACGTTCAACTCGTGCGTCGCCGTCGTCGAGAACGGTTCACCCACCGTCATCGCCAACCGCGGTGGCTATAAGGTGACGCCCTCGATGGTCGCGGTCACCGAGGCGGGTAAGCGCCTCGTTGGCCATATTGCGAAGCGGCAAGCGGTGACGAACGCCGAGAACACGGTCTTCGCGGCGAAGCGACTGATCGGTCGAAAGTTCGACACCCCCCAGGCCAAGAACGCCACCACGACATGCCCGTACCGCATTGTGGAGGGGCCCCACGGCGACTGCCGCATTCAGCTTCGCGAGAAGGTGTATTCGATCCCGGAGATCAGCGCGATGATCCTTCAGGAGATGAAAATGATCGCCGAGGACTACCTCGGCGCCGAGGTGAGTCAGGCCGTCGTCACCGTACCCGCCTACTTCAACGACGGGCAGCGACAGGCGACGAAGGACGCAGGAGCGATTGCCGGTCTCGATGTGATTCGCATCATCAACGAGCCTACGGCTGCGGCGCTTGCGTACGGTTTCGGTAAGAACATCGATCGCACGGTCGCGGTGTACGACCTGGGCGGCGGCACCTTCGACATTTCGATCCTTGAAATCTCGAGCGCCGGTGTCTTCAAGGTCATCAGCACGGCGGGCGACACGTTCCTCGGTGGCGAGGACTTCGACCAGCGCATCATCGACTGGCTCGTTCAGGGCTTCAAGGAAGAGCACGGCCTCGACCTTCGCCAGGATCGCATGGCGCTCCAGCGCCTGAAGGACGCGGCGGAAAAGGCCAAGTGCGAACTGAGCGCCGTCGTGGAGACGGAGGTGAACCTCCCCTTCATCATCTCGAGCGCCCGCAACGAGGCGCTGCACCTTCAGCGTTTGCTGACGCGTGCCCAACTCGAAGACCTCACGCGCGACCTCGTCGATCGTACGGTGCAAATCTGCGAGATGACGCTCGACGAAGCCGGTCTCGAAAAGGATGAGATCGAGGACATTGTGCTCGTTGGCGGCATGACCCGCATGCCCCTTGTGCAGCAGTCTGTAACGGACTTCTTCGAGCGTGAGCCCTGCAAGGGCGTGCACGCCGATGAGGTGGTTGCGCTGGGTGCGTCGATTCAGGGTGAAGCACTGGTCGGTGACTCGAGCGACATGGTTCTCCTCGACGTCACGCCGCACACGCTTGGCATCATGGTTGTGGGCGGCTACTTCGAAGAGCTGATCCCGCAGAACACGACGGTGCCCACGTCGCGCGGTAAGCCCTTCACGACCGTTCGCGAGAACCAAACGGCCGTTAAGATTCTTGTGCTCCAGGGCGAGTCGCGCCGCGCGGAAGAAAACGAACTGCTCGGCGAGTTCATTCTCACCGGCCTGCGCCGCGCGCCCGCGGGCGAGGTTGAGGTGGAAGTGACGTTCGAGATCAACGCCGACGGCATCGTATCGGTGCACGCAAAGGACATCGAGACGGGCAAGGAACAGTCGATCACGGTCACCGCGACGAGCGGCCTGACGAACGAAGAAATCGACCAGATGATGGCGGAAGCTCAAGACTACGCCGTGGCCCGTCGCGAAGACGAGGAGACGGAGGGCGCGCGCCAGGAAGCGGAAACGCTCATTGCCGAGATCGAACGCCTCTTCCCCGAAGTGGAGGCCGTCGTAGCAGGCAGCGATTTCGGACGCGATGCGATCGACAAGGCCCGAGCCAACGTCGACCGTGCCCGCGCGCTGATGGAGCGCGGCGATAGCGCCGGTCTTCGTGAGCACATCGACTCGCTCGCGCGCACCCAGCGCATGTTCAAGGGCGTGGTCGGAAAGTCCGCGTAGCGGCCGTTCATGGGCGGCGACGACGACGACAAGGGGCCGCGTAAGCCGCGCTACTCCGAGCCCGCCATGCCGCTGCCGCCAGCGGACGATGCGTCGCGGGTGACGCTTGAGTTCTCCGATCTCCCGTTGGACATCCCGCTGGCGATGCCGGACGACGACGAAGACGACGAGCCCATCGCCCTCGAGCTGCCAAGTGAGGAGTCCGGCGAAGAGTCGGAGCCGGAAGCGCTAAGTCTGGTAGGCAGTCGGCCCTCGACGCCTGCACTGGACTTGCGCGCGGAGATGCGAGAGCGCTTCGAATTGGACGACTTTACGGCGGCGCTTTCGATTGCCGAGCTGCTCCTTGGTCGTGACCCGAACGACGAGGACGCCCTCGGCATTGCGGGCGAGTCGAAGCGCCGCCTGATTCAGCTCTACACCTCCCGCCTTGGCAGCGTGGCGAGCGTGCCGATCTTGGACGTGCCTTCGGGCGAGATTCGCTGGCTTGGCCTCGACCACCGCAGCGGCTTTCTCTTGAGCCGCATCGACGGCGTGCACTCGATCGAAGAGCTCTGCGACGTGTCGGGCATGGACCGGCTCGAGGTGCTCAAGACCCTCGTGGAGCTCCGTCAGGCCGGCGCGATTCGATTCGAGTAGCGCGGGCCGCGCGGGGCCCCCGAAGCTCGCGCGCCCAGGCGTACCCCCACAAAAAAGTGGTTTGCTACAACCGGGGGGTGGGAACCTCGGGGTTTATAAAGGGGGTTCGTGTTCACC
>JBCCRV010000778.1:0-3254 GCA_039201085.1 Myxococcota bacterium
GGAATGAAAGAGCACGCGGGCGGCGTTGCCGCGAACGGGGCCGAGGCAGGTGACCGAACCGACGGGCGAGGGAAAACGGCGCGCCAGCGCTTCGGCGGCCTCGCGGGCCTTTAGGTCCGACCCAAACTCGTGAACAAAGGCCAGCTCCGCCGGGATTGGCGGAGGAAAGTGCGCGCGAAGCTGCCAGTGCAGGAGCCGGTAGAGAATGAACGCGATGAGGAAGCCGACGAGCGATCCGACGATCAGCTTCGCGCTCAGCATGGGTGCCGCTCAGACGTCGGCGAGGGCGGCGACGAGGCGATCGAGGTCGGCCTTGTCGTGCTTTTCCGTCACGGCGACGAGAAAATCGCCCGCGCCGTAGTCCACGCCGTGAATGGAAAGCGGCGCGAGCGCCACGCCGCCGAGAATGCCCTGGCTGGTGAGGCTGGCGAGCAGCGGCTCGGCGCTGCCGCCTTCGCGGCGGACGACGAACTCGTTGAAGGTGGGCGCACGCAAGGGAAGGGAGAAGCCGTCAAGCTTCGCGATTTCGGCCTTCAGGTATTCGCTTCCCTGGAGGCAGAGGTGGCCCGCCTGGAGGAAGCCCTGGCGACCGAGGAGCGCCGTTCGAATTGTGAAGGCCAGGGCGATCAAACCATGGTTCGTGCAGATGTTGCTGGTCGCCTTCTCCCGACGAATGTGCTGCTCGCGGGTGGAGAGCGTCAGCACGAAGCCACGCGCGCCGTCCTGATCGACCGTTTCGCCGACGAGTCGACCGGGCATCTGCCGCACGTATTTCTGACGGCAGGCGAAAAGGCCAACGCCCGGTCCGCCGAGCTGGGGCGGTACGGCGAGGGACTGGCCTTCGCCCACGCAGATGTCCGCGCCGAGTGCGCCCGGACCTTCAAGGACGGAGAGCGCATACGGCTCGCTGGTCGCCGTCACGAGCAGGGATCCGACGTCGTCCGCGATGGCGCGGGCGGCGGCGATGTCTTCGACGCAGCCAAAGAAGTTGGGGTAGCCGAGCACCAGCGCCGCGGCGCCTTCGGCTTCCGCCTTCATAGCGTCCAGGTCCGTCAGGCCGTCTTCCTTCGTGGGCACGATGACGAGGTCCGGCTCGTTCGAGTCGACGCCCTTTAGGTAGGTGCGAACCGTGTCCAAGTAGTGGGGGTGAAGGCCGGCGCTCACCACCACCTTGGTGCGCTTCTTCACGCGCCTCGCCATGAGCACCGCCTCTGCGCAGCCGCTGGCTGCGCAGTACATGGACGCATTGGCCACTTCCTGACCGAAGAGCTCGCACACAAGCGACTGAAACTCGAAGATCGACTGAAGCGTACCCTGCGCGACTTCCGCCTGGTAGGGCGTGTAGGCCGTGTAGAATTCGCTGCGCATTAGCAGCTGGTCGACGGCGGGCGGGATGTGGTGGTCGTACATGCCCGCGCCAAGAAACGAAAGGGCCGAAGCGCCCGCGTTGTTCTGCGAGAGCTCGGTGAGATGCGCCATCAGCCGGTGCTCGCTCAGGGCCGGTTCGAGCTGGAGTGGCTTTGCCCGACCCTCCTCGGGAATCGGCGCGAAGAGGTCGTCCATCGAGTTCACGCCAATGCGCTGCAGCATCGCTTGAATCTCGGCATCCGTGTGGGGCAGGTAGCGCATAGATAGGAGATGCGTGGCGACCGCCGATTTTTCAAGGCCACGGTGTGACTTCCACCAGAGGCGCTTTGGCGCCGGGCCAGGCGCCGTATTCGACGGCCGCGCCGCCGCCGCGCCGTGCGTTGGAGGACTCCGGCGCGGTTAGCGATAGGTCTACGGATGTATCGCCCGGCGCTTACGCGGCAAGACGTTTGAGGGTGCGACCCCTCGGGGGCGCCGCTATGGAACGCGAATCGACGGGGCAAGAGCCCGAGGCCGACGAGAACTTCGAGCGCGCTATTCGATCTTGCCGACGAAATCTTCGTACTGAGCGGCGTTCATGAGTGTGGCAAATTCGTCCGGATCAGAGGGGCGAATTACCACAAGCCAGCCGCCGTCGTACGGGCTCTCGTTGACGATTTCTGGGCTCTCGGCGAGCTCCTCGTTGACCTCGGCGACTTCGCCGCTCACGGGGGCAAAGAGCTCGCTCATCGTCTTCACGGACTCGATCTCGCCGAACTGCTCGTGCGCCTGAACCTCCGCGCCCACCTCCGGCAGGTCCACGAGGGTGACGTCGCCGAGCTGCTCAACGGCGTAGCCGGTGACGCCGACGCGAATGAGGTCGCCGTCCATACGGGCCCATTCGTGGTCTTTCGTGTAGCGAAGGTCGCTCGGGAATTGGGACATCAGGTTTCCTTGTGCTTTCAGTTAGCGCTGGGGCGCCGGTAAAAGGGCGTCTTGACGACGACCGCCTCGGCCGTTCGCTTACCGCGAATGTCCACCTCGAAGGACGAGCCGATCTTAGCCAGTGATTTGGGGACATACCCGAGACCGATGTTCTTGCCTAGGGTTGGCGCCGGGCTTCCGCTGGTAACCTTGCCCACAACCTCACCGCCGGAGACGATCGGATAGCCCGCGCGGGCGATGCCGCGACCGGTCATTTCGAAGCCTATTAGCTTTCGATCGAAGCCCTTTTCCTTGATCACGGCGAGGGCGTCGCGGCCGAGAAAGTTCGAGTCGAGCTTTACGACCCAGCCGAGCCCGGCCTCGTAGGGGTGCGTGGTTTCATCGATTTCATTGCCGTAAAGGCTCAGTCGCGCCTCGAGGCGCAAGGTGTCGCGGGCGCCGAGGCCCGCGGCGCTTGCGCCCGCGTCCATCAGCGCCTTCCAGAGATCGGCGGCGCTCTCGTTCGGCACGACGATTTCCACGCCGTCTTCGCCCGTGTAGCCCGTGCGGGCGATCCGACAGGCGATCGAGGCGACCTGGCCTTCCGCCGTATGAAAAAAGGCTGGCGGCTCGCTGGCGCCGGCGCGGGCGAGGACTTCGAGGGCCTTCGGTCCCTGAAGGGCGATGAGCGAAAGCTCGTCGCTTCGATCGGCGAAGCTGCAGCGGGAGCCGGCGTGTGCTTTCACGTGGGCCGCGATCTTTGCGCGGTTGCTCGCATTGCAGATGATCATCATGGCCTCGTCGCCAATGCGGTAAACGATGAGGTCGTCCAAGATCGTGCCGCCCTCGTTGCAGGCCATCGTGTAGAGCGCTTTGCCGACGGGAAGTTCGGCGACCTTGCCCGTCACGAGTTCGTCGACGACAGCGACGGCCTCACGCCCGTCGAGGAAGAGCTCGCCCATGTGCGAGACGTCGAAGAGGCC
>JBCCRV010000779.1:0-3243 GCA_039201085.1 Myxococcota bacterium
ACCCGCCATCCGCAGCGCCACGACAAAAGCGTCAATGGCTTCGGCCGCGGGCGCAACCTCCGGAAGGTGGCTTGCCCCGTGGGCTGCATCGAGCTGGGCCTCGAGTGCATCGAGAAGCGCGCCGTGCACGTTCAGATCCGTGGCGTCGAGCGCCATCTTCTCCGTGCCTTCACGTTTTCGCGCGATCAGATCGTCGATCTCACGAAGGCGAAAACGCTCATTGAGCGTCGGTAGGTTCGAAACGAGCTCACCGCTGTCCATCAGGTGAATGCCCGTCAGCAGCACCCGATACGCGTAGAGCAGATGTTTCACCGTCGGATCCGGCTCAGCGAGGCGCTTTCGACGGCCGCGCGCAAAGCCGCGGTAGTGCCGCACCGTCGGTCGCGTCAAGCACCCCTTCCCGAGCTCGAGAAGGATGGGGAGCGCAGGCGTGCGTACCACGACGAGCGGGGAGAAGAGCTGCTCCAGCACGTAGCCGTTATGACTCGTCATCATGCGGGCAAACTTACGCAGGTCGTGCGCCACCCAATCGAGCTCGAGGCCCTCCTCTTTCCGCTCGACGGTGAGTGTTTCCTTGGGCGGATGCAGCCCGAGCATCTCCTTCGTGGAATGCAAGAATGCGCCCCTCAGATCCACGTCGCTGTCGCGCGACGCGAATCCATACAGATGCGCGCCGCTGATTGTTGCAAAGACCGGCCGCGGGCCCGCATGGGCCAGCTCGGCGAGCGCGTCCCGATCAAGCATGCGCCACACTTCTTCTGTTCGATCGCGTTCCATGGCATTCCTTATTTCCGCGGCGCCGCCGGCGGGAATTGAACCCGCGACCTCCAGGGTGAAAACCTGGCGACCCAAACCAACAGAGTCTTCGACGGCAAAATCATTGGGTGAGGATTCGAAGCGACGTGCGCGTTGAATCAGAGTCGAAGGCGACGACAAAAGAAGAGAGACGCAGGTACAGCACAGAATGCTGCACCGCAGGCGCGTGGACGCCCATGGACGTCTGCTTGCCACGCAGCGACCGTCCGCGAGGGACGGGCACCGCCATCGCTAGCTCCCTCGCGGGAGTTCGCTACCTTAGGGCCGTTATAGTTACGATGTAGTCCCTCGGGCATTCGTTGCCTTCGGAGCCGATGGAGGGATTCGAACCCCAGCCTCCCGTTTACAAGACGGGTATCCCTTCCAGGTGGGACCTCACCGGCGAGGTGGGCCGTTCGCCTACGAACCGCCCGGGGGCCCGGTCCCGCATGCACGCATGCGGGACCGGGCTTTCAGAACATGCACTAGCTCAGCTCGACTCCTTCGATGAGCGTGGCCCAATGGGCCCCGCCCTCGGCGGCGACAAACTGGGCGACGACGTCGAACACCGCATCGGAGAAACCTCCGACGTTGAGAATGTCCGGCCGATCGATCGCCTGCTTATGAACGTTCGGCGTGAGATCGATGCACACAAGCTTCGCCTTTGGCGAACGCTTCCGCAGCTTTGTCCACTCGGTCATCATCGCCGTTCCGCCGCCCCAACCGTTGCGGCCCTCACGATCCACCCACGACTCGTTGTCCGAGACGTAGATCACCGCGTCGACCTTCGCGCGCTCCTTGTTGAGCTGCGCAAGCGGCGCCGAGCAGCTGGTTCCGCCGCCGCCAATCGCGGCCAAGGCCGTGGCGATCGACATGACGGAGTCGCGTGGGTTCAATCGGATCGAACGCACGCTGTGCTCGAAGGGAAGCACGCGGGCGGAGCGGTTCTTACGCAGCATCGCTGCCGCGATCAAACCCGCCACATCCACGCAACGCACATGCGTCGTTACGCCCGCTCGGTAGCCCGTCACCGGGCCCCGCATCGAACCAGATACGTCGGGGCAGATCACAACCCGCCCTTCGATGGACGGAACGTTGGCGACCGCATGCTCCATCGCGTCCTGAAGCGCTTCCTGGATCGACGCTGGCGCACTCGACGCCGCCTTCCATGCCGAAAGGAGCTGGTACGGAAACGCTCGCGCGCGCTGTACTTCGCCCTTATCGGCAAGTCGTGACGCCACGAGATCGACCATCGCCTGATCCTTGAATACGCCATGACGGGAAAACGTGTTGAGGTTCATTCGCGTTTCATGCCATCCCGCGTTCCGTGCGATCGCCGTCCACGCGGCCTCCGTCAACGGAAGACCCTGCAGCATTCGCGAAGGCACCTTTGGCACCTCATGCGAATCCCCGCCGCGCTTCCACGCTTCGAAGAGCCGTACGGGCTGCGGAAGCTGCTCCGCATCGTGCGCCTTTCCGAGGAGGTAGCCGTACATCGCACGCTGCGCGTCCGACGACGGCTTCGGGTGAACCATCTTCACGATGTCCACAAGCGAAGGATCGTTACCCACCGAGTCGCGAAAGAGCTGCATGGCCGAACGCGACGCCAGCCAACGCTGAACGGCCTTCTTCGGCGCCGTACCGAGCGACTTGCGCCCTAGCTGACCGGACCGAAGCACCTGCACGAAGTTGCGAAGCATTCGGCCGTTGTCGATGACGAGCGGAAACGCCGCCTTCATTGCCGCAAGCCCATCCGGACCACGCGTAGCGAGGTGCGCAAGGAGCACCGCCGGCATGTCCTTCATGAAGCCCTTACGCCGAGCGTATACGGCCACCTTTGCCACGTAGGACGGGTCGCAGTTCTTCGCGTGCTCGAGCACCGTGTCGAGCTGTTCAACGCCGGACACATAGAAGGTGCTGCCGAAGCAACCCGTCGCGGCGAGCTGAGCAAGCGCCGTACGCGAATCAAGCTTGTACGCCGCGCCACCCGCATGGTTGCGGCTGGTCGCCTTCGGCGAACGTGATGCGCTACGAAAAAGTGACTTGATTGCCATGGGAGTTTCCTATCTCGAGGGCCGCAGGCAGCGACCTTTGACAACCGAGAAAGACACGATGGGCTCTACAAACCGCGGTGCACGTGTTCCACAAAGAAGGAACGCGCCTTCTGCGTGACCGCCTTGGAAACGTCCTTCCACTCGAGCTGGCTGGCTTCGAGATCGAGCGCGCATTCGCGCCGAACGTCCTGAGCGACCCACTTCAGAAACGTGCCCATCGACCGCATTTCGATCGCGTGGCCCAGTTCCTTGGTGGATTCGATGCCCTGACCAAGACGGTTTTCCGTCACTGCGAACTCGACGAACGCCGCGATACTGCGGAGCACTTCCGGGCTGATCTGCACCTTCGAACGCTTCGTCTTGGTGTTCTTGTGCTTCTCGCCCTTCGTCTTGA
>JBCCRV010000780.1:0-3234 GCA_039201085.1 Myxococcota bacterium
ACCTTCCGCGCCTCGTGCTGACGGTCCAGTTCGGCGACAACATCGTTCCAATCGCCTTCGAAGACGAAGCGGGTGACACCTTGCTGGAAGGTGCTGCACCCCTCGAGCCGGAGAAGTTTGAAACGCCGCGCTTCGCGATGGAGGCGCCCGTCGAAGACGCCGCGCGATCACGCGAGTCGGCGCAGGCTGTGCAGTATGCCGTCGACGACGAGCTGGCCATCGAGGCGGCGGAGCTGAGGCCCAGCCTCTTTGCGGGCTTCAAGAAATTCGCGGCGGCCTTTGCGCCGCTGCTTCGGCGCGTGCGTCCGTGGGCTGTCGCCCTTTGGACTCGACTTGCGCCGCGACTCAAGGCCTTAGGTGGCCAAACCCGTCGCTTTCTTTCGGCGCTCGTTGCCCGCGCCGGTGCGGCCATTGGCGCGCTCGTACGGGTGAAGAAGAAGACCCGGCGCACCACGGGGAACGGTACGCCGGCGCGAAGCAAGAAGGGCCGCCTTCGTTGGGTCCTTCTAGCTGGCGTGCTTCTCGTCGGTCTCGCCTACGCCTTCTCAAATGGTGACGCGGACGCCGACGCGCTTGAAGGGTCGCCGGAAGTGGTGAGCGCGACGCCCGCGCCCGCGCCCGCGCCCGAGCCCGCCATTGACCCCGAGATCGGCGACGATCCGGCGCCGGCCCTCGAAGCCCGCCCTTCGAGCGAACCTGGCCAAACGCCCGCGTCTTCGCCCTATGCGCAGACGGCCGAGCCCGCTGAGGCGCCCTCGGCGGAGCAGGTCGAGTCCGGCACCATTGAAAATGGCCGGAGCTACACGCTGCGCATGAGCCTTCCGCCCCGCGGCATGCGCGGGCAGGACACGGAAGACGGCATTCGCGTCGTCGTACTCGGCAGCAACGCCATTGACGGCGCGCGTCGTATCGCCAGCGCCGACCCGCGCATCGCGTCCGCATCGATTCTCAACCATGGCGAAGAAGCGGAGCTTCGTCTGCGCTTCAGCGAAGGCGAGCGCCCTGGCTACCGCATCGAAAGCCGCAGCTCGACGCTCGTGATCACCGTGGGCGACTGAGCAGACTCGCGAAGACTCGCGATGTCAGCGCGCCTTAGTCCGCGCCGCTGGATGAGTCGGCGCCGCGCTCGCCGGACGCTTTGTCGAGGTCGAGAATGCGCTGCTGACCGACGTACGATTTCGTTTCGTAGCGCGTCATCTGGCCGATCTTTCGAACGATGTCGGCCATGCGATCGGCCTCCCGATACATGACTTTTGCTGCTCGGTGCTCGGGCGTTCCGTCTTCGAGCTTTCGTGCGAGCAGTTCGGCGTAGGCCATGACACTGGTGAGAGGTTGATTCAGCTCATGGGCCGCCGTTCCGGCGAGCTCGGCGACGAGCGCGTGCTTTTCCGTGAGCTCGAGTTGCTGCTGGGCCTCGGCCAGGCGTGCTTCCACCCGCATGCGGTCGCGGAGGTCCGTAAAGATGCCGAAGGTCGCCGTGGGGACGCCGCCCTCGTAGATCATGGCGGCGGACAGTCGAATCGGTACCTGTTCTCCATCCTTGGCGCACGCCATGACGTTGCTTGCCGCAAGCCGTCCCACGCCGCCGAAGTCCGCGCTGCGAATGCGGCGCATGATCGCTTCGGCTTCGCCCGGCGGGTAGAGGCTACGGGTGGTTAGCGTGCTTAGGGCTTCTTCCGTCGAGTAGCCGTAGATGCGCTCGGCGCCGCCGTTGAAGAGCAGCAGCTGCCCTTCGAGATCGGCGGCCACGATGCCGTCGACGCTCGCTTCGATCAGCGATTCGAGGAACTCCATGGTTTTGACCAGCTCCGCCTCCGTCGCGCGTTGCTCGCTCACGTCCTGGAAGGTGAGGAGCGCCGACTCGGGGGCGTCCGCGAGCGAAGAGAAGGACACGGTGCAGGTGCGAACTTCGCCCGAGTCGGCACGCACGATCCGGACGTCCACGCCGCGCGGAAACGTACCCTCCGCCAGGCCGTTCCAGATGTCTTGGAGGCGCTGCTTGTCGTCTTCGTGGACGAGGTCCTTCACCTTTGCGCCCGCGTGGTCGTCCGGGGAGGCACCCACGATTTCGAAGGCTCGCGGGTTTGCGAAGAGCAGGTGTCCGTCGCGTGCGATCACCGCGATGCCTTCCGCCGCGGACGTGAACGTGTCGGCGTAGCGGTGAAGCTCATGGATGCGCTGCTCGGCCTCAAAGCGGGCAAAGGTGATGCGCTGCGAGTGGTCGCGGAGCGACTGCATGACGCGTGCATTGCGCAGAGCGACCGCAGTGGCGTTGGCGATCGTCTGACAGAGGCGAATGCGGGCGTTGTCGAGCCGCTGTCCGGCTCGTTCGCTGCGAAGGAAGAGCACGCCGATGACCTGGTCTCGGTAGCGAATCGGCAGGAGCGTCCGTGCCCCCAGGCTCTTGCCTTCCAGGGCTGCGCGAACGTCGTCGTAGATCGGATCGCTGGCGATATCGGTGATGACTAGCTGCTCGCCGCTGTCGAGCACGCGGCGTATTTCCGGGTAGTTGCCCAGGTCGATGCGCAGGTTCGAAAGCGCCGCATCGTCGCTCGTGGCGACGACGTATGCATCGCGTTCGTCGCTCTCCGGCGCCACGATCACCGAGGCTCGTGCGACGTCGGCGACCTCTGCGATACGGCGCACGACGGTAAAGAGAATGTCGCGGAAGTCGAGCGAAGACGAGAGCGCCTGGGTCAGCTCGACCATGACTTCGGCGTCGTTCTTGGCCCTTCGTAGGTACGCCCTTTTCTGCGCCAGCTGAAGGCACGCCGAATGGCGAAACCGCACTTCGTCCCAGGTCCATGGCGCGTGCACGCAATCGTCGGCTTCCGCCGCGACGTCCACCCACTCCGCGTCTCCGCTGCGAATTACAACGATCCGTGGAAGGCCGGGGTGAGCGATGCCAAGGGCCGTCAGCCAGCGGATCGCGTCTTCGGAGCTTGTCGCATCGACCACAAAGCCTTCGCACCCATCGATGGCCGCCAGGCCGTCCACGTCCGGGTTCCGCGCGGCGAGTACCCGAACGCCCGGGCTGGCGTCGGGGGCGGCGCCGCTGTCGCTGCGCAGATGCACCAGTCGGATCGCCTCGTTCATCGGCACCCTCCAAGTATACGCGACGCGTCACGCTGGCGGTCTCGATTCGCACCGGCTATGGCAGCACTGCATGAGCGCGGTGCCCAGAGCTTCGAGCGATACGCGTCCGATCGGCGTTTTTGACAGCGGGCTTGGCGG
>JBCCRV010000781.1:0-3226 GCA_039201085.1 Myxococcota bacterium
GAGCTCCAGCTCGGGCTCGGGCTCGGGCTCGGGCGCCGGCTCAACCGGCTCGTCGACGGCATCGTCTGCAACGGTGTCCGTATCGTCGCTCGGGTCGGCGTCGATCGCATCGGTGTCATCGACATCTTCGGCGTCCGTATCGTCGTCCGCGTCGTCGTCTGTGACCGCATCGCCGTCCGCATCGTCATCGGACAGGTCCGGTGGGTCCGCCTGGGGCGGCTCGAGCTGAAGCCCCTGCGCCGCAACCGGCGACGCAAACGCCAATACGAGCCAAAGGCGGAGCAACCATCGCATCGTCGCTGCCATCAGTACTGCACTCCCAAGATCAATCGCATCGTTTGCGCGTTCCCTATGCCGGGGTTGCCACCCGCAATTTCTGGTTGGCCATTCTCATCCGTGCGGTAGCCAAGACCGTCCATCGTGAAGAGCACGCCGTATTGAAAGCTCGCGTAGAACCCGTCGAAGAAGCCCGGTCCGTCTTCGCTCCGATAGTAGGCGGCCAGGTTCAGCTCAACGCCTAGGTTGGGCGAATCGCCGTAGCTCTGCTGCTGACGCATGGCCCGGCTGTAGATCACATCGCCCGACAGACCGAAGAGGCGGCCCCGGGGCGAACGAATGATGTCGTAGCCCAAGCCCGGACGCAGGTACCAAGCACCCGCGACCCGGCCCATGATGTTGCGCCAAAGGATCAGGTCGACGCGGTAGTTCGGATGAAAGCCAAACTGGCTGAGCGTCCCGTCCGTGCCGTTGTCCACCTCATCGCGCACGGAGAAGCCGCGGAGCTGGGCGTCGCCCGTTGCCAAGCCGGTATAGACGCGTACGTAGAACTTGTCGTCGAGCTGGGGCACGCGGTACTCACCCTCGATCGCCAAGCCGAACTGACGCAGCCGGTAGTCCTGGGGCGCGCCGTCCTCCGCGTTGAACGCCGTGACGTTGTCGAGCCGTCCGGTCTGGTATGCTGCTTCCACTTCAAGGCGAAGGCCGCCCCAACGAAGGCGTGCCCAAAGGTCCGGCGTGTAGATGCGCGCGTTCCGGCGCGAGAAGGACGCGGCGCCGCCGAAGACGTCGGCGCGTACGCTTGCGATGTTGTGGCGCTGCGCCGTGATGAAGGCGCCGACTTCGAAGACCACCTTGCCTTCGCGAAGACGGGCCTGCGCCTCCGGCTCGGTCAAGCGGTACGCAAGGGCCGCGGTGATCTGACGCGAATCGTCAACGTTCGTGGCGTCGCGCGGAACGCCGCGGAGGTCGTCGTCGAGCTCGCCGATTTGGTGATCCTGCAGTACGCCGCGCGTCAGCCCGTTGAGCGGAAGGTCGTAGGACACGTAACCGCTCAGGCCAAAGGCGCTCGTCGCAAAGAGAAAGCGATCGAGGTCCGTCGAGAAGTCGCCGTCGATGTCGTCACCGGCGTTGTGAACCATGCCGAGGCCCCAATGCGATCCCATGCGGCCGAAGCGAAGCTGGCCGATGCCCGGATTGCTGATCTCGGCCCACGCGCGCCGCACATAGATCGCGTCTCGCGCGCCGTTACGAAAGCCCTGGGGCGGGTTTTGCGTGTTGTTGAAGAGCTCGTTCTCGTTGGCGCCGGGCGTCGTTACCCGGCGAAACTCACCGGCCTCCTCGTCGTAAGCGAAGGCGGTGGACTCGGGTGTTGAGCCGAGTACGAGGTTATCGAAGACGTCCAAGGTGGCGTGCACCCGCACGCTGTCGCTCAATGCAAGCGTCGGACGAAGGCGAAGGCGCATCGACGCGAAGCGGTTGACCTCGCTGTTGCGACACGCATCCGCGCCTTCGGGGTTCGGGTCGGGGTCGGATGTGGGGCGATTGCAGCCACCGGAAGGGACCACCCCCCGGTCCGCCGGCACAAAGTAGCGAAAGGAAGAGGGATCGGTAGGCAGGTCGCGGCTGATGAAGAAGTTGCGCCAGTGGAGGCCCCGAAGCCGCATATAGCCGCGGAAGGAAAAGGCCGTTTCCGGCGCCCGATAGTCAACGACCGAAGGATCGTCGAGGTTTCGCGGCGTTTCGTCCTCGGGCGGCTCCTCCTCTTCCGCTTCCTCCTCTTCCGGAAGCGAGATGTCCGGCATAGCCAGGTCGGGCATCGCGAGGTCCGGCGCTCGAAGCTCGGGCGTTTCGAGAAGCGCGTCTTCGTCGTCTTCTTCCGACTCCACATCCGGCTCGGTGTCCGCCTCGGGCGCGGATTCTTCGCCATCTTGGGTATTTTCCGCGTCGTCCGGCGCCACAGGCGCCCCATCGTCCTGCGCGCCGTCGTCGGCCTGCGCCCAGGCTTCGGACGCGGCGCAGAGCTGCAGGACAGCGGCTAAGGTAAGGAAAAAGCGCATGACGCTGCGCCGGACGTTGCACGGGCCGTGCGCAGGGTCAACCTTTGGCCGCCTTTCGTCCGCCTGGCGCCCTCGCCGACCGAGAGTGGCAAGGCGAGCAACGCCGTGCCAGTGTCCCGCCGTGCGGTCAGATCCCGACCAGGAATCGCTCGTCCTCACCCCTTTGGGCGGCCTCGGCGAAGTCGGCATGAATTGCATGACGCTTCAGTGCGCAGGCGCGGCAGTTATTCTCGATTGCGGCGTGACGTTTCCCGGTGGGCACCTCGGCGTGAACCTGATTCACCCGGATTTCGCCGCGCTCAACCGCCTTCGGTCCGAGCTTGAGGCCGTCGTCATCACCCACGGCCATGAAGATCACATCGGCGCCCTGCCCTTTTTGATCCGCTTTCTCGGTGACGACATGCCGCCGGTCTATGGTCCGCCGTACGCCATCGAACTCATGAAACGGCGCCTCAGCGAGTTTCAGGAGCTCGACGAGCCGGTTTTTCGCCCGATCCAGGCGCGTCAGTCCTTTGGGGTGGGCCCCTTCGAATTCGAGCCCTTCGACGTGAACCATTCGATCGTCGACTCGCTCGGCCTCATCGTTCGATCGCCCGCTGGCACTGTGGTGCATAGCGGCGACTTCAAGATCGAAGAAGATCCGCCAAGCGGCGAAGCCTTCGACCTCGAGCGCCTCGAGCGCCTCGGGAACGAAGGTGTCGATTTGCTCCTGAGCGATTCGACAAACGTCGACAACGAAGGCCGCGCGGGCAACGAGGAAGACGCCGCGCGCGCGGTGGAGGCACTTGTCGCAGACGCGCCCCATCGCGTCGTCGTCGCCCAGTTCGCTTCGAACATCTACCGCATGAAAGGCGCTTTCGAAGCCGCAAAGAAGCATCACCGTAAGGTGC
>JBCCRV010000782.1:0-3208 GCA_039201085.1 Myxococcota bacterium
CGCGCCTTGACCTCGACCCGATCGACGAATCCGAGGCAATCAAATAAAGGTCGAACCGGTCTAGCCCGGAAAAGTCGCCATCCGACGCGCCCTCGCGCATTTCCTGAACATCACAGCACTTCCGCTCATCGCTAAAATACAGTGTGTATTCGTCGCTCTTCGCGAAACCACTGTGAAGTCCAGGACTTGCACGATCATCGCGCCGGCTGGTGACTTTTCCGGGCTAGCGATTGGACGCGAGACTCGTCCAGTCGCATCGGATGTGCGGAAGGACGCGCACGACCAGCGCGGAGCCATCACCGCTGCTGCCCGTCCGCACCGTGAGCCGACCTGCGTCCGCATCGATCGCGATGGCGTGTACGTCGTCGAGCTGCACCTGCGCGAACTGCACCCGCGCTCGACTGAGCCGCACGTCCACCTTGCGTGAAGGGGCGTTGACTTCGAGGCGCAGATGCACGCCGCTTCCGTCTTCGATCTCATAGCTCCACTGCTGCAAGCGTTCGTCGGCGTCCGACGCGAGCGCGCGAAAGAACGCGATGAACTCGAACTCCTCCGGCACGTCCGTGGGCGGCGCCGCCTCCACGTTGGGGCGAACGCGCATCATTGGTCCCACGGATCCCGCAGCGGGCCGCCTTGCGCTGGCCCCATCGCTGTGTCCATCGGCGTGGCAACGGGCGTCGATCCCTCGTCCATCGCTGGCGGCGTGTCGACCATGCGGGTCCGCATCGAGCCCGTGGTCCGTCGGCGTGTTTCGAAGTTGAAACGCACGGCACCCTCGTGCGAGCCATCCACCGTGTGTTCGACGGGCAAGAACCCATTCGCTTCGGCGCGAATGACCAGCGTTTGGCCAGCCTGCATTGGGAGATCTACGGCGCCCGTACCTACGAGCGCGTCGTCTACAAAGAACGACGCGCTGCTGACGTTGGCGCGGAGCTGCACCACCACAGGTGAACTCTGCCCTTCCGGCATTGCGGCTTCGCCGGCCGGACCTTCAGCGGGTTCGGGCGGGGCTTCGGGCGCGTTCGCCGGTGCGACGGGCACGGGGGTTTCATGCACAACTGCTGCTTCCGCCCCGGGCTTCGCGAGCATGACACCAAGGCCGGCGCCTACGACCACCACGATGACGGCCGCAGCGATGCGTATCGAGTGGGCCAGACGGGATTTACCGGGGTTGATAAAGACCTGCGTCACGAAGGACGACATCGTCGAAAAGGTGTTCTCCGTGCTTCCGGAGATCTGCGAGTTCTCGGCGGCCGGCGGCGGCGGGCCGATGTGCGAGACGCGGCTCTCGGAGTTCAGCGTGGAAAGCGCGCGTAGAACGATGTCCATCGACTGAAAGCGGTCCGCCGGGTCCTTTTCCAGGCACTTGGCGACCAGGTCTTCGAAGGCGTCGCTGATCTCGCAGTCAGGGGCGATTTCGCGAATGCGGGGCGCCGGCGTATACACATGGGCGCGCATCGCTTCGAATTGACTTCCGGCGTTGAACGGCGGCTGGCCCGTCAACATGAAGCACAGGAGGCCACCGAAGGCGTAAACGTCCGCCCGCGAGTCGACGCCGTCGCCCTTGACCTGTTCGGGCGCCATGTAGCGGGGCGAGCCCATCAAGATGCCGCTCTGCGTGAGCTTTTTGTCCTTATCGCCGGCAAGGAGTTTGACGAGGCCAAAGTCGAGCACCTTGGTGAAGAGCGGATCGTCGCCGCGCTCCAGAAGCATGATGTTTCCAGGCTTGAGATCGCGGTGAACCAGCCCCTCGGCGTGCGCGTTCTTGAGCGAGCTCGCCATCTGCTTGGCGACATGAACGGTTTCGTCGGGCGAAAGGGGCCCCGTGTCCCGAATCTTCTGGGAGAGCGTCAACCCGTCGACGAACTCCATCGCAAAGTAGAGAAGATCGCCGTCGCGCCCGTAGTCATGCACGACCACCGTATTGGGATGGCTCAGGCGCGCGACCGCTGCCGCTTCCTGGAGAAAACGCTGGCTGTAGGTCTCGTCAAGCCGGGGATCCTGCGGCTTTCGCAGCACTTTGAGGGCGACCGGGCGGCCGAGCGGCTTTTGCAGCGCACGGTACACCACGCCCATTCCGCCCGCAGCGAGACGCTTTTCAATCTCAAACCGTCCACCGACCACCGTTCCCGGCGGCAGACCGGGCTTCTTCCTGGGCGCCGGGCGAGGTGATGACATCGACCCAATCATAGCACGATCCGGACAACGGGCGGGGACGTGCACTTCTTGAAAGGCGTGCGATACCTACCCGTGGCCAAGCTCTACTTTCGATATGGGACCATGGATTCGGCGAAGACCCTCAACCTGCTTGCCGTGGCGCACAACTACCGGAAGCAGGGCAAGTCGTGCTCGCTGATGAAGCCCCGGATCGACGACCGTTTCGGGGCGGAAATGATACGATCGCGATCCGGGCTAGAGGCTGAAGCGGATGTGGTGCTTGGACCGGGCGAGCGCCTACCGGTTGATCGCTTCGTCGGCCAGGACTGCGTGCTCGTCGACGAGGCCCAGTTTTTGGAGGAGCACATCCTCGATGCGCTTCGGGACTTGACCATCGACCACGGCGTGCCGGTGATCTGCTACGGATTGCGCACGGATTTTATGCGCAAACTCTTCCCCGGCTCGCGCCGATTGCTTGAACTCGCAGACAGCATCGAAGAAGTGAAGGTCACGTGCTTCGAATGCGGCAAGAAGGCGGTTTTCAACATGCGTCTTGCCAACGGACGCGGCGTCTTCGCCGGTCCTCAGGTGCAGCTTGGGGCCGACGAGAGCTACGTCGCAGTGTGCGCGTACCACTACCGGCTGCACGAGCGACGGTGGTACGCGGAACATTCGCCGGAGAGTGAGCAGGCTCGACCGCGCTGAACCGCGCGCCCACGGACGCATGGCCCGTTCCGCGGCCCGTTGAACTCGCCGAAACCATCGCCCACGGGCGGGAGCGGTCAGCCTTGGCTTCGCCTCAGCGTGGCCGTCGCCAGCCAGAGGCTCAGCGCCGCACTCACGATGAGAAGCGGTCCGAGAGCGGCGCCTATGGGCGAAAGCAGCGAAGGCGAGAGGCCTTCAAAAAGACTGAAGCCCGCGATGGCGATGCCCATGCCGGCGCCGAGCACCCGGCCGCCACGGAGGTGGCCCGCAAGGCCGATGGCGAGAAGCGGCACCAGGGCGGAGACGGCGAGGGGCCAAACAAACCCGGCGCTCGAAGCGACTAGAC
>JBCCRV010000783.1:0-3201 GCA_039201085.1 Myxococcota bacterium
CTCGGCGCCGTAGTCGTCGAAGTGGTACTCGCCGACGCGGAACCAGGTTTCCGTGACGAACTCGGCGTCTTCCATGACAGGGCGACATCCCACGTAGGGATCCTGAAAGCCGAGGTCCGGGGCGGGTTCCTCCTCTTCGCCCTCGTTGACGAGGTCGAGGGCCGGGCTCGTGTCGTCGGCCTCGGCGGCCGCATCGGCCTCCGCCATCGCCTGCGCTTCAGCGGCCTGGCGGGCCGCAAAGCCCTGCGGGTCGTAGGTAAAGCGGTTCGCGCAAACGAGGTTGTGCCACGCTTCGAGCGCTTCGGCGTATCGGCCGAGCTCGTTTAGGCAGTAGCCGATGAGGTAGAGCACGCCGTCGCGGCGGCGGTAGTTCGGGAAGTTGTCGATGAGCCGCTGATAGAGCTCGATGGTTGGCGTGAAGTCCGCCTGTTCAGGCAGCTCGACGTCTTCGTTGCCCGCGTCGATCTGCTCCTGGGCGGCGTCGTACTGCTCCTGGAACTGGGTGGCGCTTCGCTCGAAGTAGAGCTCGCCCAAGCGAAACATGGCGTCCGGCGTGTACGTCGGGTCGTTGGGGTACGTGGCGACGAACCGCTCAAACTCACGAATCGCGGTGGCGCGGGCTTCGTTGACGAGGCCCTCTTCGACGCGAATCTGGCGATCGTAGTACTGGTTACGCCCTCGTCGCTGCCGGAGGTACTCACGACGGACCAGCGAAACGACGGTGTTTCGGTAGGACCGTCCCGTGCGCTCAAAGCGCTGAAGCTCCTGTTCCATCTCGCGAAGGGCCGCAATCTGGGCCGGCGTCGGCTGGGGCCGGGTGTCCTCGATGCGGTTGTCCGTCGTGTCCAGGAAGGACGGGAGCGGCGGCGGCGTGTTGGGTGCGGGAACAGTTCCGTCCGCGACGGTGCCATCCTGAACCGTTCCGTCGGTGACGGTTCCATCTTGCACGGTTCCATCCGTGACCGTGCCGTCCTGAACGGTGCCGTCCTGTATGGTGCCGTTTTGCACCGTTCCTTCTTGCACGGTTCCGTTCTCCGCTTCGTCCGACACCTCGCCCTGGGCACCGGCCCGGCGCTGGGCGTCGACGAACGCGGGTGCGAGTAAAACGAGTGAAAGTGCGACGGGGACGGCCTTCATGGCGTAGCTTCCTCTTCCGAGCCTTCATCCATGATGTCACGGAATTCGTCGTCGAGCGCCTGCAGCTCCCGACTGCGCTCGCGGGTCAGTAGGTCAACGCGCTGGCGATGCTCCTCGCGGTCGGCCCAGCTCACGTCGATGCGACCGACCTCGGCCCGAAGCACCAGGTCGTAGAATCGGTCTCGTACATCGGAAAATGCCACCTGGGTCACGCCACCCACCACCTCTTCGGTTTCACCCTCGAGAGACTGGATCTGTTCGCGGTAGCGGACGAGGTTTGCGCTTTCCTCGTCGATGACCGACCGCATCGACGCTACCCGCTCGTCCACGCGCTCGTCGATCTCCCGGTCGCGGGCATCGATCTGCGACTCGAGCGAACGGACGCGCTGAAAAAGCGGCGCGGCGCGTGAGCTCGTGCCGCCGCTCAATCGGCGCTCTTCGGCGACAAGGCGGGCATATTCGTCGCGCAACCGCTCGTCGCGCTGGTAGCGCACATCGCCCACGCCAACCTGAAGGCGGGCTACCTCAATGAGGCCCTCGATCGCTTCGATCTCCTCGCGGTACGCCGCCACGGCAGCGCGCTGCTGGGCGAGCTCACTCTCCACGCCTTCGAGGTTTTGCTGCTGCTCCCGCGTCGCGTTGATGAACGACTCGGTGGCCACGATGCGGGCGTCCATGCCGAGCAGCGCCACTTCGAGGTCCGCCAGCTCACGCTGCAGGCGCCGGTAGCGGCTGAGCATTTGGTCGTCACGCGCAAGAAAGTCGTCGCCCTGCGTGGGCATCGAGCCGAGCTCTTCTTCCACGCGGCGACGCTCGCTTCGAATCGACGCCAGCTCCGGGCCCCCGCCGCCCACGTTTCGCTCTTCCCAGCGAATGAGCTGACGACGGATACGGGCGGCGCGGTTGCGGATCGACGTGGTGCCTTCGCGCTGCTCGCGCAGGTCCGTGAACACGGACACGCGGTTCGAGCCGCCGATGGCGCCGTTCAGGCGGTTGATCAGCGACTGGGTCTCACGCACCAAGCGGCGACTTTGGCTTAGGTCACTCAACACGTTGACGGCTCGGGTAAAATCCGAACCGAGGTCGGTGTAGCGACGCGCCTGCTCGGGCAGGAAGTTCTCCACGTCGAAGTCGTCGAGGTTCTCGCGGACGAGACCGCGGAAGTACGCCGGTAAATCCGCCGCGTGTCGTTCGCGAATCGCTTCGAGTTCCTCGTAGATGGGCCCGAACTCCTCCCGCACCTCGCGAAAGACCGTCGTCGCGTCTTCGAAGCGGCCGTTGCGCAGCAGCAGGTTTCCGCGAAGCACCTTTCCGTCGGGAATGAAGCGGCTGTCCGGCGCGGCAACGGCGAGCACTTCAAGGGCTCGCTCGGCGCGCGTTGAGTCGCCCAAGCGAATGTAGACCCAGGCGATTTCGTAGAGCGCGATGTCGAAGCGCTCGGAGGTGCGCGGCACCGCCTGGTAGGCCTCCACGGCTTGATCAAGCTGGTCCGTTTCGTAGTAGAGACGGCCGAGGGCGAGATGCGTGAGGTCGATCACCTCCCGTTGTTCAGGCGTGCTGGCTTCGCTTCGAAGCACGCGACGAAACGCTTCGATCGCCTGCGGGAACTCGCTGCGAAGGGTGTGAATAACGCCGATGAAGTAGCGCGCCTGCGGTCCATACTCGCCTTCGGCGGACACCTGGTCGAAGAGCTGGCGTGCCTGTTCGAGCGTGCCCAAATCGAGCTGCGGCGCGGCCGTCCCGTCCAGGTCGTCTTCGGCCGGAACGGCGCGGTTGTAGAGGTACTTCGCGCGAAAGTAGTTCGTCGAAGCTTCCATCTGGCCCGCGGGCAAGCTGCTCAGCTGCTGAAAGTAGGAGTCCACGCCGTCGAAATCGCGAATGTGAATCGCGATCTCGATCAGACGGCCCAAGCTGCGCTGGCTGTAGGGGCGAAAGGCGCCTTCGCCGCTCCGGTCGATGACTTGCCGGTAGCGGCTGCGCGCGCCGAGGTAATCGCCGGCCTTGTAGAGGCTCTCGCCGAGGAGAAAGAGCGCGTCGGGATAGGCGCGATGGCCCGAATGGTTC
>JBCCRV010000784.1:0-3200 GCA_039201085.1 Myxococcota bacterium
GCCGGCGCCGATCAGAACCGCGGCGGCGATGCGGGGTCGCGGAACCCGGGCTCCCAAAACCCAGGCCCTCGGCGGGCGCACGCGCTCGAACAGCTCGAACATCGCCCAAACCAGCCCGTACGTGCCGACCAGCGCGAAGGCGCTTCGAAGGCCAGAAAGACCGGCGAAAGCCAGCGTGAGCGCCCACCAGCGCCACCGCGATTCTCGCTCTCGAAGGCCCACGGAGGCAGTCTATCGCACGCCAAAGGGGGCGCCTGGCGTGCCACTTCCACGCGGTCGACACGGATGAGGTGCAGGGGTCACAAAAATGTCGCACACTGCCGCGAATGCTTGAGTTCACGCGGAATCGGGGCGCTTCCGGCGCCCGCCTTCTTCTCGGATGCTTCTTGCTTGTCGGAGGCGCGTGCAGCGACGACAGCCGAACTCGGCCTCCGATTCGCGACCTGGGGACGGGCGACACATCCGCCGATTCCGCCACCGCAGATTCGGGCGCAGACAGCTCCTTCGAGGTCGGCATGCTCGACATGCTTCCGCCGGTCGATCCCTTCGATCCGGTGAACGGATGCGGCGCGTCCGCGACGGAGACGCAGCGACTTCCCGGAAGCCTGCTCCTCGTCTTTGACGAGTCGGGCAGCATGAACCGGGCTCCCGGTGGCGGTGACGCCCCTCCAGGCGGCTCGCGTTGGGACCTTGCTACGGACGCGATCAGCTCCGTGGTCACGTCGCTGCCGGACGGCCTGAACATGGGCATCATGCTCTTCGGCAACAGCTGCGACGTGTCGCCGACGCCGCAGGTTGAGGTGGGCCCCCTCGGTGAAACCCGCGACGCGATTCTCGCACAGCTTACGGGCACGCCAGGCGGCGGTCAGACCCCCGCCATGGACGCGTCCCGCGCCGCTTGGGACTACCTACGACCGCTGCCGATCCAAGGTCAGCGCGGCATCATTCTCGTAACCGACGGCAACGAAGAAGGCTGCGGCAACGACAGCGGCGACAACCCCGTCTTTCACGGCGACGCGCGAACCAATAACCTCGCTTTTGGCATCACCAGCTTTGCCGTCGGTCTTTCCACCACCAACAACCTGCTCAGCGGCCTCGCCTTCAACGGCGGAACGCCGCGTACGCCAACGTGCAACGCGATGTGCACCCTGGACGGCGAACTCTGCGACAGCAACGCGGACTGTCCAGGCGGCAGCTGCGGCATTCCCTTTCCCGTACCGATTCCGATTCCGGACACGTGCAACGGAACGCCCTCGACCGAATGCTGCCACTACGACGTGAGCTCTGGCTCGTTCCAGACGCAGTTCGAAGAGGCCCTGGAAGACATCACGGAGACCTTCCTCGACAGCTGCGTTTTCGAGCTGCCTGCGAGCACGGTGAACACGGACCTCGTCAACGTCGGCGTCACCTTCGAAGGCGAAGAGCGCCAAGTTCTTCCGCGCAGCACGGACGCCACCATCAACTCGTGGAACTACCCGTCGAGCGGCGCCACCTCGATCGTCATTCAAGGGCCGGTCTGCGACGAACTGCTCGCGGGCGATGCGACCGTGGAAATCGTGCTCGGCTGTCCGCCAATCATCATCTGAACGACGCGCCTACGCGGGCCAAGTGCAACGCCCCTCGGGGCGGCTCGGTCGGGTTGGTTAGTTAGTTAGAGTTAGCGCGGCTGGGCGTCACCGATGGCCGTGGCCCGCATGGTCGCCGCCGACTTCCGCGCCCGCGTACTCCACGAGATCCATGCCGCAGATCGGGCACTCGCCCTCGCCGGGCTGGGCGTAGTGGACCGAGCCCATGTCACAAATCCAGGCGCCCGGGGCGATGGCGTCCTTTTCCACGGCCGGCTCAAAGCGAACCGGCGCCTCGACCGAATGGGGACCGTCCGACGCGGCCGCGACGGCGGATGGGGCTGGCGGAGCCGACGACTCGGCTCCGCAACCCACGCTTCCGAAGGGGATCAGCACCAGCGTGAGGAGCGCGACAAGGCCGCGCCCGATCGCGGAGGCAGCCATGGGCGGTTCAGGTGGGCTGGCAGCGGAGCATTGCATGGCGGAGACGTCGCTAAGTCTGCGTCCTGCGACGACGCGCGGCCAGCCCGAACGCACGGAGCGCGCCGTGGCCTGAACGGTCGTAAACTCGACCTGTTTTCAGTATTTTTGCTCGATTTCGAGCGCATTGGCGGTGGGATGCGACACTAAACCACAGCGCCATGAGAGCGGCGCCCCGGCGCGAACCACTCGAACTTAGCCGCGACGGGCTTCGACGCGCTGCTGACGCGCCTCGCTCTGCAGGTAGTCTTCGTAGCCTGTGTTGAGGTCATAGTAGGTGTCGCCGTCGAGCTCGATAACGCGATCGACGAGCGTATCGACGAACTGCACGTCGTGGGACGCTAGCACGATGCAGCCTTCGAACTTCTCGAGGGCGTTGTTGAGCGCCTGAATCGATTCAAGGTCGAGGTGGTTCGTTGGACCGTCGAGGAGGAGTACGTTCGGATCCTGGAGCATCATGCGTGCAAGCATGCAGCGAACCTTTTCGCCGCCGGAGAGGACTTGCGCGGCCTTCTGGCTTTCCTCGCCCTTGAAAAGCATGCGGCCCAGGAAGCTGCGAACAAAATTTTCTTCGGCGTTGTCGCTGAACTGCTGCAGCCATTCGACGAGGTTTTTCTTCGTGGCAAACTGCTCGTCGTACTCGCGAGGAAAGTGCGCCAAGTTCACGCTGCGCCCCCAACGCACTTCGCCTTCGTCGGGCTGAAGCTGACCCGCGAGCATCTGCAGGAAGGCCGACGTCGCCAAGTCCGAACCGGTCACGGCGATCTTCTCGCCCTTGCTCAGGTTCATGCGCACGTCTTTAAAGAGTACCGACCCGTCTTCGTGCCGCTTCGTGATCCCATCGACGAAGAGCACCTCCTTGCCAAGCTTTCGCTCGGAGTTGAAGACGATGTACGGATACTTGCGCGTGGAAGGCTTGATATCGTCGAGGGTGATCTTGTCGAGAAGCTGGCGACGGCTCGTGGCCTGCTTCGACTTCGAGGCGTTCGCGCTAAAGCGCTGAATGAAGGCCTGCAGCTCCTTGATCTTGTCCTTCTTCTTCTTGTTGGCGTCCTGGCGCTGGCGCAGGGCCATCTGGCTCGTGTGGTACCAAAACGAGTAGTTGCCGCTGAAGAGCGTCACCTTTTGAAAGTCGACGTCCGCGATGTGCGTGCA
>JBCCRV010000785.1:0-3193 GCA_039201085.1 Myxococcota bacterium
CGTCGTTCCGGAGCAGCGCGAGCCGCTCCGCTACCGAAACCGCTACGCGTTCTTCACGCGGACCGGTGCGCTCGACCACGTCTACGACAAGCACCGCCCGGTGCCCGGCGAGCCGGCGATCGCGGGCAGCGCACCGATGCCGCTCTACGAGGACAAGCGCATCGGTCGGGTGTCGGGCGCGATCTGCTACGACTATGACTTTCCTCGGCTGGGCCTCGACCACGCGGAGCAGGACATCGACCTCGTCGCGCTGCCCGCCTCCGACTGGCGCGGCATCGATCCGATTCACACGCAGATGGCGTCGGTCCGGGCCATTGAAGGCGGCCACTCGCTCGTGCGCTCGACCCGCTTCGGGCTGTCCGCGGGCTTCGACCCCTTCGGCCGCGCGCGTGGCTGGCTGAGCGCCTTCGACGAGGGCGAGCGCGTGCTCGTGATGAGCCTACCGCGCCATGGGGTCACCACGATTTACGGTACGCTCGGAGACTGGTTGCCGCTCAGCTGCGTCGTCATCTCGACACTGCTCCTCCTCGGCGCCGGGGCACGCCGCTTCGGCTATGCTCGGGCATGGCCGACACCGTCCTCTCCGTCGCGAGCCGCGCCGTCGTCGACGCCTGCCGCGAGCTCGGACTGGACGTTGACGGTCTCCTGAAAGGCGCGGGCCTGACCCTTGAGGACGTCGAGGACACCGACCGCCGCCTCCCGGCCGCGCGCGCCGACGCGCTCTGGGCGGCGGCGTGCGCGCGTGCGGACGACCCGTTCCTAGGGCTGCACGCAGCCGAGGCCCTTCCCTTCGGTGCGTACAAGGTGGTCGACTTCCTCTGCGCACACAGCACCACGGTTGGCGAGGCGTATCACCGGGTTGCGCGCTACTTCCAGCTCGTCGACGTGCGGGCGATTCTCGAGCCGAGCGACGAACCGCACTCGGTGACCATGCGGACGCGCGACGGCATCCCCGTACCTCCTCCTGCGCAGGAGTACACCTTCGCGGCGCTGATCGGCCGCATGGCGCAGTGCGCGGGCGAGGGGTTCCGTCCCGAGAGCGTGGAGCTCTCGTACGCGGCGCCGGACCCGACGTCAGAGCACGCGCGCGTCCTGATGTGTGAGCCGTCCTTCGACGCGGACTTGCCGCGCATCTGCTTCTCGGTCGAGACCTGGTCCATGCCGATACGGCGGGCCGATCCGCTGCTCGCGCGCGTGCTCGAGGACCACGCGGAGCGCCTCGTTGCGGAGCTCCCGGTGGGGGACGACGTGGTCAGTCGAACCCGAAGCGCCATCGTGAACGCGCTCCCCGATGGCGCGCCTAACGCCGCGCGGGTCGCGAAGGCGCTCGCGATGAGCGAGCGTACGCTTCACCGCCGCCTCAAAGAGGCCGACCGCCCGTTTGGCAACCTGCTCGACGAAGCGCGCTTCGCCGCGGCCAAGGCGCACCTTGCCGACCGGGCGCTCTCGCTCGCCGAGGTCGCCTGGCTGGTCGGGTTCTCCGATCAGAGTGCGTTCACGCGCGCGTTTCGTCGCTGGTCGGGCGGGCCCCCCGGGAAGTGGCGCGCGGGGCGCTAGGGCCTCAGCCGCCGTTCTCCATTGATCGCTCCTCGCCCTTGTGCCGTGTGCGCGTGCCTACCGGGTTGATGGTTGGAGAGGCCGATGCTCAGCGAGGCAGCGCATTAGCATCGTGTCTGGATACCCATGAACTCTACTCGAAGGCGCGGTGAATCTGATGCACGCGATCCGAGTCTACGAAGACTCGAACGGACGTTGCGCCCGCAGCGAATGCACTACACGCGGTCTCGGCGATCGTGTGACGATCCGCGTCCTCCGTTACTCGGATGGAAACGCTTCGGTTAGCCGAGGACACCCTGTTCAGAGACTCCGATACGATCCGAACCAAATGGATCACCTCGCAGGTAGTTCCGCTTGATGAACCAGTGTACTGCGCGCGGTCGAAGCGTCCTCGCCATAGGTTGGCGATGGGGTAGTCGACCGCGACGATCTCACGACTGACTGTGATCTCAATGGCATGTCTGACTGCGGGCGGCGGCGGTTGGTCCGGAGTTGATTCCGCACCGACCGCCGGACGACGTGGTGGCGGTATTGTATCCGCGCAACCCATGAGGAGAAGCACGAGCACTCGTGCGTGGGAACGTAGGATTGGTGAGGTCAACACTATCAACTCACGCACGTCGACTTCCAGGAACGTGGGGGCAGCGCGCACTATGGAGTCGGAGGAGAGTAGCAGGAATCCGGAACCGGTTTGCTGATTTGAAGTCTCGGCACCTGAGCATTCCGGCCCTCGTCATCTAACGATAAGCCGCGAACCCGCGTGTTCGAAAAGGTCGACAAGTTCCTCCAAGAACGTTGGACCTTCTCCATTCTCTGCCCGCTCCCCCGCATCGGACAACCACTCACACTGCTCGTTGTAGAATGGATCGTTCCAGTAGTTCCTCGAGTCGATCCGATCGTACTCCTGCCGGTAGTACGCGCTGAGCATCTTACGGTCCCACTTGCTGCTGAACGCCGAGGCGTTCGTCACTACAACCTCGTAGGGAGCGTTGCCGAGGAACCCGCCGTGCAAGCAGTCGTGGAGCGAGTCGAAGTTCTGCCCGAAATAAGGCTCTTTCGAGTCGCGAAAGTACGGCGGCTTCGCGTCGCAAACCCGCGCGAGCTCTTCCGCGAGGAGCTCGAGAAACGATTCGAAAGTGTCGATGCGCCGCCCGTCCAGCGAAACGCGCGTCATCCAGTTTTCTCCTTCATGTGTCCGCGGTATGCACCCTCGCTGCGTCCGTGGGTATCTTCCCGAATCAACGTTCCACACCCAACGCCAACCGGGTAGCGGTCGTCGTCCCCTTTTGTGTTGTCGCGGCCGCTATGAGCGGTCCGGGCGGCGGCATGCGCCGATGGCGGCTGTGCTCCGGCGCGTGGCGCCCCTTCTGCGCCTCTTCGTCTACCTCGCTTGGTTCCTGTCCAAGTAGCTGGGAAATGAAACGCAGGAGATCCATCCGAACACCGGAACCGGATCAGTTGAAGTCTGCAGGATTGTGGGTCGTATAAACACTTCTGCTTTTCCGTATTTCGTCGTAGAAATATGGCCTATGAGCCGAGTGTTCGTGTCAGTGATTGCCGTCGTTCTCTGTGGTGCATGCGGGGATACCGACCGCTCCGTCGACTCGGCAGTGGATGCTTCGCGTCTCGACGCATC
>JBCCRV010000786.1:0-3193 GCA_039201085.1 Myxococcota bacterium
CCCACGCTGTCGCCCGATGTCTGCGTCACGCCTACTTGAAATGTGCCTACGTTCCTGCGTCGTTGTTCCTTGTCCTCGAACAACAGGACGAACGCCGCAGGCTCAGTTCAAAATGAAGGCGGTCTAGCTTGCCCCTCAGGAGCTTGATTTCACCAACGCTTCTCTTGAACGGGAAACGATCATAGGCACCCGTACGTGAGCGCGAAGCGACAAAGCCTCTACGTCGGCGTAGACGGATGCAAAGGCGGCTGGGTTGCCGTTCGCTTCGGCCCCGGAAGCGCACCCGACGGAACGTTCGCTGCGCGCTTCACGGACCTCGAATCGTTCTTCCAAGGCGCCGTCATCATCGGCGTCGACATGCCCATGGGCCTCGCCGAAAACGGCGAGCGCGCGGCCGATCACGCGGCCCGCACCTTCCTCGGCGCACGGCGCTCCAGCATCTTCATGACCCCCGTTCGCGCTGCCGTGTACGCGGAGACCTACGAGGAAGCCAACGGCCTCAACCGTACGCATGCCGGCAAAGGCCTCAGCAAGCAAGCGTGGAACCTCGTGCCCAAAATCCGCGAGCTCGATGCGCTCACGGACCCACGACTTCATGAAGTGCATCCGGAAGTCGCCTTCGCCTGCCTCGCCGGCGAACCGCTCGAGGAACGGAAGAAGACCTGGGGCGGTCTGCAGCGACGCCTGGCCCTGCTCGAAGCGCGCGGACTGACGCTCCACGGCCCGCTTGCGGAAGCATCCGCCGTCCCCATCGACGACGTCGTCGACGCCGCCGTGTGCGCGCTGGCCGCCATGGACATTCATCACGGACACGCTCAGCGCTTGTCCGACAAACGCCCGTCAATCTGGGGCGCTAGGCCGGTTTCCGAGTAGCGATGGCGTACCGCGAGCACCTCTACCCCTTCGAAACCTGCGCCGACGTCCTGGAACGTGTCGCCGCCCACACCGTCCACCGCGAAGTTCAGCGACCGATGCGCTGAGGCCCGACCGGGTTACGGGACGACATGTACGAGGCTTCCGCTACCTGGCGGCGCGCGGAGCGGAACAGCAGAAGCGATGCAAGCGCTCACCTGTTCAGAGGCGCCGGTCACGCGGAGCGAGACAGAGCCACCTGACCAGTACACTTCAGTACGGACAGGGCCGGGCGCACTGACGCACGCATGCACCACCGCGGCCGACTCCGAAAGCGCTTGTCGAATCGCGGCTTCCGCTTCGGGGTCTCTCGACCCCGGCCTTGGCGCTGCTCCACTCGAACTGGATCCGTCGGTAGCTTGAAGCCGCTCCAAGAACTCCGCGGCGGCAGCTTGGCCCTCGGAGTCCAGGGTCCATACGCGTCCGCATACTTCCCACACTGACGCTCGCATCACGGTACTGATGCTCTCTGGCGGTATACTCAAACGCCCACGAGACACGTCGAGCTCGACCGTTTCTTCGCCTCGGAACGTCGCCCGCTCGCAATCCACAAGCGGTTGGTTCGTTCTGCTTCGAAGGAACCCCGCGACCGGCTCTCCATCGTTACCGATGAACGTGTACTGAACTCGCGGAGCGAAGAGCCGAGCCCGAACAGACCGCTGTCCGCCAACACGCCCGACCTCAATGCGGTGTGCGACCTCCCGGCCCTCCGCAGGCACGTCTTCGCCGGTGCGAGCGTCCGTTGACTCGATGTCGGAGTTCATCACCCAAACCCCGGTCAAGCTGAGGACGTATACCGCTCGCCTTCCACATCCCGAAACGCCGTAGGAACGGATCTGGCCGACGCCCGCTTCGATCTCCTCCATCTGAAGAGCGGCCCCCGCGCATCCAAAGTCGTACGATGCCCGCCGACGAAGCTCAGCCTCGTGCTGAGCAGCGCCACAGGCCGTGACCGAAGATGCACCCAGAAGCGCGACGAACACAAACCGCATGCAGGTATCCGTACCACAATCGGGAAGACGCGTCGTACCTAAGGTTCCGATCGCTGCTTGCTTTGCGTCATCAAATCGCCATGGCTCCGGCGCCGGTCCTCCATGGCGCTCGATCAACCTGCAGACATGCTCCTTCGATCGAAAGAGTGGCTAGTCCTAGGGCTTGGCCTCAGCCTTCACGTGATCCTCTACGGCGCACGAATACTGACCTCGGGGCGGCTCAACTTTGGCTTCCTCCTTTGGAACCTCACGCTTGCCCTCGTCCCACTTGGACTCGCCATGTGCCTTAAATGCCAACGACGGCATGTGGGCTTCTACGCGCTCTTTGGCCTCTGGTTCATCTTCCTGCCAAACGCTCCTTACATCATCACGGACCTCGTTCACATTCGACAGCGGCCGCCGATCCCCGTCTATTACGACGCGCTCCTACTCGGCAACGCCGCGCTCACGGGCCTCTTCGCCGGCGCCTTCTCCGTCCACCGCGTACATCACGCACTTTGCGGACGTTGGTCACGCGACCGGGCCACCATGGCCATCGGCGTCGCCATCTTTGCGTCGGGCTTCGGGATCTACCTGGGCCGTTTCGAACGATGGAACAGCTGGGACCTACTCGTCCGGCCGCTCGAAGTCCTCCGTAGCATTGCCGAAGCTCCAGCGATTCGCGTCGCCGCCGTCACCGTAGCGGCAGCGGGTTTGCTTGCGATGGCCGTACTCGCCGTCTCGCCGCCCCCGCTCGAAGGCGCCGATGGTAGTCTGCGCCGTGCTCGACTACGTCCGCGAAGTCACGAACGCGAAGGGCGCTAAACGCGGCGAGCGGCTTCAGGCACTCTGGAGCGGTTACGGCGAGATCGTTCGCGTTCATCTCGAGGCCGCCGGATACGACACCGTCATCGTCAAGCACGTCGCGCCGCCGAACATCGCTTCCCATCCGCGCGGCTGGGCGAACGAGCGCGGCCATGCGCGCAAGCTGCGCTCGTACGAGGTGGAGGCGGCCTTCTATGAACGCTACGCGGAGCGATGCCCCGAGGACACACGGGTCGCAAAACCGTTCGGTGTACGCAAGGACGCGGCTGAATGGCTTTTTGTGCTCGAAGACCTCGATGGGTCCGGATACGAGCGCCGAGCACGGGACGTGAGCGACGGCGAGCTCCTCGCGTGTCTCGAGTGGCTCGCAGGCTTTCACGCCGCGTTTATGCACGAGTCCGCCGAAGACCTCTGGTCCGAAGGCACCTACTGGCACCTCGCCACCCGCCCGGACGAGCTGGCGAGCATGGACCCCAGCCCGCTTC
>JBCCRV010000787.1:0-3175 GCA_039201085.1 Myxococcota bacterium
CGCCGAGGAGCCTGTGCGGCCGATCCGGCTCTGCGTCGACATCGGCACCTACGAAACGACCGTCGGGCCGGGGATGCTGCCGGCGGCCGAGACCGACTTCCTCGCGGCTAACCGCCGCCTCCGCACCGTACTCGCTGAGCGAGGCTACGACTTCGTCTATGCCGAGTATCCCGAGGGCCACACGTGGGGCAACTGGCGGGCCCACCTCATCGAGGGCTTGCGCTACTTCTTCCCTGCCAAGCACCGGTGATCGCGATGCGCTTTGGGATGGACTATGGTGGGACGAACATCAAGGCAGGGGTCTTCACCGGCGACGGCGAGGCGCTGGTTTCCGAGCACGTGCCGCTGCATTCGCTGAAGGAGGGCGACCTGCTCGCCAACCTCGTCGCGCTCGCGGTGCGTGTGGCGGACGGGCACGCCGTCACGGCAGGCGGCCTCGCCATCAAAGGCCTCGTCGATACTGATGCCGGGTGCGTCGTGGACGACGTCGGCGACGGCGCCTTGCTCGCTGGGATCGACCTGCGCCACGCCTTTGGGAATGCCCTCGCAGTTCCGTTCGCCGTGGAGAACGATGCGCGGGCGTATGCCTGGGGCGAGTGGCTGTTCGGCGCCGGGCGCGGCTCGACGGTAATGGCCTGCCTCACGCTCGGCACCGGCGTTGGCTGCGCACTTGTGGCACACGGCGCGCCCTACATCGGCGCGGACGCGCTGGGCGGCATCCTCGGCGGCCACCTCTCCATCGACCGCAATGGCCCGGAGTGCCCCTGTGGAAATCGCGGCTGCCTCGAACTCTACTGCTGCGCCCCGGCCTTCTCCGCACGCGTCCGCGCCGCTCACGCCGACCTCGACGGCGCCCTTCCAGCCTTTTTCGATGCCGTTCGTACGCACGGCGAGCCCTACCAGGATACCCTCGACGCCTACCTAGACGACCTCGCCCTTGGCGTCGTCAACGTCGTGCACGCCTATGGCCCGGATCGCGTGGTTCTCGGCGGCGGCGTGATGCACAGCGCTGACCTTTTGCTGCCAGGTTTGACCGCGCGCGTTCACGACCGCGCCTGGACCGTCCCGCGCCGCAGCATTGAGTTGGCGGCTGCGGCGCTCACAGACCGCGCGGCGGCGTTGGGCGCAGCCTTTCACCCTTCTCTCGACTGATCTCGCTATGTCCAACCTTCCCCCCGACAGCGCTGTCGACGCGCCGGCCCGCACCCTCCTCCCACCCGACGCGACTTCCTTCCCACGCGGCCTGTTCGACCCGTTCCCGGCGTTCCCGATCTCGGAAGGCCGCATCGAAGAGGGCTACGACGCCCTCGCCGCGCGCATCGCCGCGGCGGTGCCCACAGGCTTGCGCGTGCTGGCCATAGACGGATTCCACGGGGTTGACTGGGAGGAGCTCCGCGCAGGGCTGGAGACGGCACTCGCGTCGCATGGGGTCGAGCCGGTGTGGCATGCAGCGAGCGAGGCGCTTGCCGACGCCGACGTGCTGGCCGAGCGGCTGCGTCCCTTTTTGGGCGGAGACGACCCCATCTTTGGCACCCACTTTCCCCTCGGCCCCGACGTGTTCTTCGACGCCGAGAAGCTCGCAGGCCTCCGCATCGAAGCGGCGATCGCGCGGGGGCGAGCCGCCGGCGCACTGACGATCGTCTACGGCTGCGGAGCAGGCCTGGTCGAGCTCTACGACAGCCTCTGGTACGCCGACATCCCGAAAGACGCGCTGCAAGCCCGCGCCCGAGCGGGGACCCTGTTGAACCTCGGCGCCGACGAGGCCGTACCGTTCGGGGCCTTCTACAAGCGTGCCTACTTCGTGGAGTGGCCCGCGCTCAACCGCCACAAGCGCTGCCTGCTGCCTGAACTCGACCTGTTCCTCGACCTTCAGGACACCGACGCGCCCACAGCCCTCGACGGCGCGGCATTCCGCACGGCGCTGCACAACCTTGCCGAGACGCCGTTCCGTCCGCGCCCTTGGTTCTACCCCGGGCCATGGGGCGGGCAGTTCATGCAAGACCACATGGGTCTCGACCCCGAGCAGCCCAACTTCGCGTGGTCGTTCGAGCTCATCACGCCCGAGAACGGCATCGTCCTCGAATCCGACGGACAGCGACTGGAGTGCTCGTTTGACTGCCTACTGTTTCAGGAGCACAAGCGGCTGATGGGAGATGCTGCCCACCCGTTCAAGTACGAGTGGCCGCTGCGCCTCGACTACCTCGACACCATCAGCGGCGGCAACCTCTCGGTGCAATGCCACCCGCGCCCGGACTTCATCCGCCGCCAGTTCGGCGAGACGTTCACGCAGGACGAGACCTACTACATCTCGGCCGCCCAGGAGGACGCGGTCGTCTACCTCGGTCTGGAAGAGGACGCGGACCCGGATGCGTTTCGCGAGGCGCTCGAAGCGTCCGCTGCGACCGGCGAGGCCATGGACTTCGAGCAGTACGTGCACGGCATCCCGGCCCAGCCGCACGACCTGTTCGTCATTCCCAACGGCACCATTCACTGCAGCGGGCGCGGCAACCTCGTCCTCGAAATCAGCGCGACCCCGTACATCTTCACGTTCAAGATCTACGACTACGTGCGGCGCGACCTCGAAGGCAACCTGCGGCCCATCAACCTAGAGCGCGCGTGGGAGAACCTCCGGTTCGAGCGCCGGACCGACTGGGTCCGTGAGCACCTGGTCGCGACGCCCCGCGTGATCCGCAGCGGGGACGGCTGGCAGGAGGAGGTGCTGCTGGATCGCCCCGAGTCGTTCTACGACATCCATCGCCTGACCGTCGAGACGCAGATCACCTACGCGACCGAAAACCGAGCGCTCGCAATCAACCTCGTGGAGGGCCACACCGTCGATGTGATCGCGAAAAACGGTCGGGGGCAGCCGTTGCGCTACATGGAATCGATGGTGATCCCTGCCGCCACCGACGAGGTCACGTTCATCAACCATGGCGAGTGCCCATGTAAGCTTGTCTTCGCCTTCGTCCGGCCAGGCATCGGCAGGGACCTCCCGCTCAACGACCCCATCGACTGAGCGACATGAAGGGCCTGTGTGGTGGGCAGTGAGGGATTCGAACCCCCGACCCCCTCGGTGTAAACGAGGTGCTCTAACCAGCTGAGCTAACCGCCCGATTGGATTGGCTGTCGTCGATTTACGATTGCGTAGCTAATCGAATGTCAACAGTCGGCGACC
>JBCCRV010000788.1:0-3167 GCA_039201085.1 Myxococcota bacterium
TGGGTCTAAACCGCTCGTTTTGCGCTACGATCGGGCGATGCTTCGTACGATCCTGGTTGCCCTGGCGTCCTTAGGGTGTGCAGGCGCAGGTGCGGCACCGATGAACGATACCTTTGAACCCACTCCCTACAGTGCGGAGCAGATCCGCGCCTCGTGCCCGGCGGGCACCCGGCTCATCTTTGATGTGGTGCAGGGCGGCGAAGCAAGCGTCCTGCACATGGATTTTGTGCATGCCGATGCGGATGGCGCCCGAACGCGCTCGCAACCGCTCGGGGAAGCCGCCGTGGAGGAGTCGAGCGCAAGCTGGGAAGAGCTCCGGGATCACGCGCGGTTCCCGAGTCAGCGCACCTCTGTGACGGGCAGCGAAGTCGAAGTGCCCGCCGGAACCTTCTCCACCACCCGCTACCGGGTCGAGGGCGAGGACGGCACCTCGACGGAGTTTCACTTCGCCAAGGACATCGCCTTCGCAGGGCCGCCCGTGCACATGGTCATGCGGGACGCGTCCGGAGCCGTACGCTACCAAATGTCCCTTCGAGAGCGAACGCGCGTTTCGCAGTAATCCTGTGCTGCGAACCGCTACCGCGTTTCGCAGGCGATCATCATCGCGGCGAAGTCCGCGCTCGTCTGGCAAAACCAGCGGCCCTCACGGCAGCGGGGCGGGACTTCCGTGCAAGAACCGCCAGAGAAACTGAAGCAGGTCTCGGTGGGCCTCGGTTCGCTGCACGAAGATGGGCTCATCGCATCCGGAACGGAGCCGTCCATGGATACGATTCCGTCGTCATCGCCGCAGCCGACAAGGCCGCAAAGCATGAGCACGAGAATAGCGAGCAAGTGTTTCATTCAACCTTCCGATGCGGGTGCGATGCGGCGCCACGCACCTTCGAAATGCCGTGGCTCTCGACGACTGGCATGGACAGAGCTTGCGCGCCGCTGCGTCGCCAAACGCCGGAACAGACTAAGATCGAACCAGCCACGAATACAAGCGAGCACAGAGCTCATCCCTAAAATCGCCGTGGCCAGATTCTTGAGCAGGTTGCGCGAGATTTAGCGTCCGCGAACCGAAGCAAATGCCGAGCAATTTTCGATCAGGATGGCTGACGCGTGAGCGGGCGGAACTATGGTTGCGGCGATTTAAGGATGGCTCTTGCGTCAAAGACATGCGCCGTCCGTGCACACGCCGTCGTCGCAGGGGCCGTCCGGATTCGACGGCGCGCAGAGGTCCGTGCACACGCCGTCGTCGCAGCGATCGCCCGGCAGGCAGAGGGCACCGAAGTTGTCAGGAGCACACCCGCGCGTGCACGTGCCCGACGCGCAGAGCTCGTTTTCCTGGCAAAGGCCGCCCGGCGCCGCGAGGCTGCAGCCCTGAATCGGCGCCGAAACCTGCTGGGCGCCCACCTGCAGCGTCGCGCGAATCGGACGGCCCGACGCGGGTTCCGGCTCAAAGGCGATATGGCAAAAGGCGTTGCCGCCTGGCGCGACGATGAGCGTGCTGTCGCAGGGTGCAAAGGTGGAGGGTGCGTCGTAGCGCAAGCCGTCGAAGATACGTCCGCCGTCCGTTTCTACTGCAAAGGACTCTGCCGCGAGGCGTAGCGGTTCGGCCTCCGGCAGCGTGAACACCACGACCGTGAGAACCAACTGACCCCGCCACTCGGCAGCGTTGTTAATCACCAACGTGACCGGCGGCGGACCGGCATCGACGTCTGAGCCGACTTCGGTCGCATCCGGCGCGCCGAGGTCCGCTTCATCCTGCGCGTTCGCGTCCATCACCTCGCTATCCGAAGCGTCTCGCACGGGCGCGTCCGAAGGACCGGTGTCGCGCGCGCCGCCGCCGGCTACGCCCGTATCGCCCACGCCCGTATCGCCCACGGCGAAGTCACCGGTGCAGGCCATCGCCAGGAGGATGAGCGGCAGCAATCGCATCGCCGCGAGAGCGTAGCGCATGGCGCCCATCGGATGTTTGCTCAAGATGCAGCGCACCCAAGGATCGGGCGGGAGCCGGTGTTCGAGCGCCATCAGGCGCTCGTTTGCAGTCGGGTCCGCGTAGCGGGCTACCGCTGGAGCGGGTTCGTCGCTCCGACACGGGCACGAGGCGACGCGGGCTACGCGTAGGGTACCTCAGTGCACCGCGCCTCCAGGCGTGGTCGGCACAGCACAGCGAGCGTCGAGCTGCGCGGCGATGTCGTTCCACCGGGCTCGAATGCCCGCGTCCGTGTGACGGGCGAGCGCGAGCGATACGGCGCTTAGTTCCGACGAAAAGGCACGGGGATGGACGGGTGTGCGGGTGATCAGCACCGGCTCGGCGTCGCCGCGCCGCTCGTAGCGGGCTGGGTTTTGTTCGGGGCCGAGATGGATCAACGTGCGTAAGAAGTCTCGGTGCGTCCGCGCCACGAGCGGTTCGGAAGGAGCGCTGGCGAGCGCTGCGTCGCTTTGCCCGGCCACGAGCCAGCGGTAGAGCTGCTGCGCCTCGCTGGCCGGCAGCCGGCCTTCGACGTGGGCGTACCCGCCGCATCGATTCTCGTGGGGCGCCGGAAGCTCGCTTGCCGGCCATTCACAACGCCAGCGGCCGTCGAGCCAAAGCTGCGCGATCGATGCGTAGGCCGTCGGGAAGTGATCGTGCTGGAGGATTACCGATTCGATCGCGATTCCGCACGGAAGACCGGGGGCGGTGCACGCCGCGCGCTCCGCTTGGGCCAACGCATCGTGCAGGGCGGAGCGCATCGCTACGGCGAGGCCCGAACCTCCGCACGGCCCCGGCCACTCCCGTTCGTTTTGGGCGAGCTCGCTCATGATGCACATCTCGCCGGCGGCGACGGTGTCCGCCAATGACGCGAGCCGCTCTACGGCGGACGCGTCGAGACACACGGCAAAATCACGTGATGGCTTCGACACCGGACATACGCTTCCATCGTCCCAAGCCGACGTGTAGCTGACCCGAAGGTACCCGGTGTCATGAAGCTCAAGCCGTTCACCATGGCCGAAGGGCGGCTCCGCCCTCGACTGCGCCGTCCATCGGGGGCCGTCGGCCGAAGGCGCGCAGCCCGGTTCACGGATGCGAAGGGTGGGGGGCTCGGTTGCGCGCTCGAGGCCCTGGGCGGACCGTTCCTGGGCCGTATTTGCCGCACGGCGATGTTGTTCCGTTCCCGCACAGCCAAGGCCGATCAGGAAAA
>JBCCRV010000789.1:0-3154 GCA_039201085.1 Myxococcota bacterium
CGCACGGATAAGCTCCTTGAGGTTGTCGAGGCGGGTCTGGGCCTGGGTCAACTCATCTGGGACTTAGCACTAGAGCGCCTCGAACTCGAGGTCGTGGCCCAACGTCGCCAGCACGCGCTGCAGGTGCCGGAGGAACTGGCTCCGCTCGGCCGGGCTGGCGCTGTGAAAAGTCACGCAAATCGCGCGTCCGAAGGAGACGCGAACATCTTCGGGCCACGGGCTACGTGCGCGATCTTCTGGGAAAACAAGGGCCAGCGAGCTCGGCGAAGACCGCACAGGCACGTAGCGCGCCGTGGCCACCCGTTCGCTGAGTGGGCCGACCTCGGCGTCGGAAAGCGCGACGTGCGCGACGTACCTATACCCCATGGCTCGCACCCGATGATGGGACCGATTGGCGCGAGGGGCTTCTTTCGGCTAGCTAACAGGGTTCAGCTTTTTGAGGTCCTCCATGCGCGTGTTCTTTGCTTTGCTCACCCTCCTTACTTTGGTCGCCTGCAGCGACGATTCCCGGCGTACACCCGGCCGCGATGGCGGTCCCGACGCGCCTCCTACGGAGGACATGACGACCACCGACACACCGGTGGACCGCGGGCCGTCGCCCTGCACCGCGGGGGCGCCGACCTGTGATGGCAACCTCTTCTTCGTCTGCGGCGCCGACGGCATGACCCGCGAAGACGTGCGCACCTGCGATCAGGCGTGCGACCCCTCCCGGGGATGCGTGACCTGCATTCCGGGGACGCGGACCTGTGATGGTGACCGCAGCATGGTCTGCAACAGCACCGGAACGGGCTTTGCCACGGCCCGCGATTGCGCTGAATCGGGCTCCACCTGTGGCGCGGGCTTCTGCACCGACGCATGCGGCTTCGCCGAGTCGAGCCGCTCCAACGTCGGCTGCGAGTACTGGCCCGTGCCCTTGGCGAACGCCGTCGACCAGGGCGTCTTCGACTACCGCGTCGTGGTCGCCAACCCGAACGATGATACGGCGACGGTGCGCATTTCGCGCGGCGGCGCGGTCGTTGCGCAGGCGGATGTTCCGCCCGGCGGCCTTCAGGAGATCGAGCTCGACTGGATCGCCGGAACGAGCACGTCCGTGGGCGGCGCCGACGCGAACTGGAGTAGCCAGATCACGCCCGATGGCGCCTACCGCCTCGTGTCGACCTTGCCCGTCACTGTGTCCCAGTTCAGTCCCTTCGAGTACCAGCGCGGAGGCGACTTCTCCTTTTCCAACGACGCTTCCTTGCTGCTTCCGGCTCACTCGTTCACCGGCGACTACATCGTCTCGAGTTTTGTGCCCCTTTCACGGCGCGACCCGGGCCTTTTTGGCGACACGTACATCAAGATCCCGGGCTACCTCGTCGTCGTCGGCGTGACTCCCGAACCCACCACCGTGCAGGTGAATGTCTCCGCTAACGTCGCCGCCGATGCGAGCGGTCGCTTTCCCGCGACGCCCCGCGGTGCAACGCTTTCGTTCACGCTCACGCAAGGCGAGGTGGCGAAGATCTACGCGGCGCCCGCCCCCGACTGTCAGCCCGGCCGACCGGGCTACGTCGAGAACGACGTCGGCCTCGGCTTCTGCAACGAAACGGACGCGGATCTCACCGCGTCGCGTGTGGCGTCGGACAACCCCGTCGCCGTCTTTGGCGGCCACGAGTGCGCCTACGTTCCGTACGATCGGGAAGCCTGCGATCACTTGGAGAACCAGCTGCCGCCGCTTCAGACCTGGGGCATCGAATACATTGGCGGACCGCTCCAGGACGCGGGCGACCGCGACGCCGTGAACTTGGTTCGAATCATGGCCGCCTTCGACGGCACGGAGGTGCGCGTCGATCCCCCGCTCGAAGGCACCTCGAACTTCACCCTGGGGCTTGGTCAGTGGCGTGAGTTCCGCACGACGGAAGCGTTTTCGGTCAGCAGCACGCGCGGTGTGCTCGTCACCCAGTTCCTTGCGGGCCAGGTGAGCGATCCGCCCGCCGATCGCGGCGATCCGGCCATGGTCGTGCTGCCGCCTACGCAGCAGTACCGCTCCGACTACACCTTCGTTGCGCCGTCCAGCTATAACGCCACCACCGAAGGTCAGAACTACATCTTGGTGGTGCGCTCGCCCGGTCAGGCGATCTCGCTTGATGGCATTCCCGTGGGCGGTTCGTTCCAGTCCGTGGGCTCGCGTGAATGGGCCGTGGTGCCAATCGACGGGGGGACCCATCAGATGGAGTCGACGCAGCCGTTTGGGGTTATCTCCTATGGCCTTGGCCAGTTCACTTCCTACGCCTATCCCGCGGGTCTCAACCTGGAAGAGATTCTCCTTCTCTGATCGGGGAAGGGAGCCCGTCTGCGATCGCGTTTTTGGTGTCAAGTCAGGGCTTCGGACTTGCCTTTCACCCCGGCGATCCAAGGGTTTTAGGCGAACTCGGGTACTCCCTTTCATGACACCTCAAAAACACCGCAATGACGTTTTGCCCAGCCGTAGCCGTGTGCTAGCTTTGAAGCCGTGGAGGTAGTGCTTCGGAAGATGGGGAAGAAGCCTGGCCGAGCCGTCGTAGGACGTCTGCTCCGCCCGCCCCGCGCCGGCTCGGTGGTTGTCATCGAGTTTCCTGACGGACTCCATGAATACGTCACGACCCCGGTGAAGCGCGTGCTGCGCATGGCCGAAGGCGACGTCTATTACGTTCAGACGGCGAATAGCCGCTACCGGCTGGAGATTCGCTCGGAGGAGTCGCCCCTAGCCGAAGCCGCCCGCTAAGCGGGTCCGCCAGGGCCGTCCCTGCCTTGGTCTCCCTCCCTAGAAGTATGTTTATACGTCGTCGGTCACTCGACACGGCGGAAGGAACGGCCCTGACGAACCCTTGTGGCTCCGGGTGAGTTCGTCTGAGGTCGGCTCGAATAGGTTCGCCAGGGCCGCCTGTGCCTTGGTCTCCCTCCCTAGAAGTATGTTTATACGTCGTCGGTCACTCGACACGGCGGCAGGAACGGCCCTGACGAACCCTTATGGCTCCGGGTGAGTTCGTCTGAGGTCGGCATCGAATAGGTTCGCCAGGTCCGTCCCTGCCTTGGTCTCCCTCCCTAGAAGTATGTTTAGACGTCGTCGGTGACTCGACACGGCGGCAGGAACGGCCCTGACGAACCCTTGTGGCTCCGGGTGAGTTCGTCTGAGGTC
>JBCCRV010000790.1:0-3133 GCA_039201085.1 Myxococcota bacterium
CTACGGGCGCCGCATGGCTGCCGCCGCGAATGTGAAAGAGCTCGGCGTCGGGCAACGCTGCCGCCAATGCCGTCGCGTGCTCGGGCGGCGTGAAGGTGTCGTTCTCCGCCGCCACCACCAGCTTGGGCGCGGACAGCTCATCGAGGTGCTCGGCGGCGTTGTAGTCGCCGGCGGCTCGAAGCATGTGCAGGAACACGTCCGGGTCCATGTGGGACACGTGCTCCCAGTAGCGCGAGAAGTCGTCGGAGCGAAGCGTCGCCGGGTCGATCTCGCCGCTCAGTTTCGCGAGCCGGTACGCGAAGCTTGGCGGCACGCGCCCCCAAACGGCGCGCACCATGCCGCTATGCCGGGCAACGACGCCGAGCAGCCCCGGCAGCAGTTCGCTGAGGGCGTCCGTCCCGCGAAAGGTGTGCGTGATGCGGCCGGCGCTGCCGCAGAGCAGCAGCGCGCCTTCGCACTGCGTCCGATGCTGGCGTTCCCACTCGAGGGCGACGAGCGTGCCCATCGAGTGACCGGCGAGGACCGCGCGTTCAAGCCCAAGGTGTTCGATGAGCACCTGCAGGTCCTCAGCGAGGGTCTCGATCGTCATCGTGCGGCTGGAGGGCGGAGCACCACTGCGGCCGTGACCCCGGTAGTGCCAGTGAACGACCAGGCGCTCGTCCGCCAAATGGGGGTGAAGGTAGCGCCAGACGAAGCCGTCGCAGCCGATGCCGTCGCAAAGGACCACCGGCGCGCGCTCGGACGCGGTGTTTCCTGCCACGCCGAAAAACAGGCGGGTTCCGTCCTTTGCTTCTACAAAGCCCTGTCGATCGTACTTCATGCCCACATTCGGCCGCACGGCCGAGAATGGGCGAGCATGAGGCGTAACGCGGCGCCGTCAAGCAGGCGCCGTGCCCCAAAGAAGCGCCGTGCCCCAAGAAGCGCCGTTCAGGAGGCGCGCCCCACGAAGCGCCGTGCGACAGGGGCGAACGCCGAAGGGCGCGCGGACCTATTCCTCGTCGGGGTCGTTCACGGAGGGCAGCTTGCGAATCTCGGACAGACCCACCTTCACGCATCGTTGAACGATCCACGAAAGGGAGCGGTCGAGGCGCGCCGCCTCTTGCTGGATTTCCTCCAGCATGGCTTCTGGGAAGTAGAGGCTTTGTTTGCGTTTGTCGGTGGCCATAAGTCTCGGACGCTCCGCTCCTAGAGGCTACACCATTCGACCCCGCTCATGTCAACGCTATGGTTGCGCTCGTGCGTCTCCCTCACCTTCTCGTTGCCTTTGGCCTAGGCCTCTGCATTGGACCGCGACTCGTCGATGCGGACGCGTCCTCCGCAAGCCCCTTTGAAAACCTCTCGATCTTCGCGCGCGTGTTGGCCCACATCGAAGCGGCGCACGTGGAACCGGTCGACCAAGATGCGCTCATCCAGGGAGCACTGAAGGGCCTGGCGGGCGCGCTCGATCCGCACACGGTTTACCTCACGCCCGACGAGTACCGCATGCTCGCGGCTGATACGCAGGGCGAGTTCGCCGGCGTCGGCGTGGAGATCAGTGTACGCGACGACGGGTGGATCACCGTGCTCTCGGTCTTTGAAGGTGGCCCTGCGGACCGCGCCGGCCTCGAGCCCGGCGATCGATTTGTGCACCTCGCCGGGCGCCCCGCACGCGACATGCGCATTCGCGACGCCGTTGGCTGGATGCGCGGCGAGCCCGGCACGACGGTGCGGGTAGGCATTCGTCGCGAGGGCGAAGAAGGCACGCTCGAGCTCGACCTCGTGCGCGAGCTCATCGAGGTGAATCCCGTCGACGCGGTGCTCCTGCCCGGCCAAATCCTGCACGTGAAGCTCCGCGCTTTTCAGGCGAACACCAGTCGCGCGCTCAACGAGGCGTTGGACCGCGCCTTGGAGGAGTCTGGCGAATTGCGCGGGGTCATTCTCGACCTGCGCAACAACCCCGGCGGGCTAGTTCGCGAAGCCGTCGCCGTGGTCGATGCCTTCGTGTCGTCCGGCACGATCGTGTCCACCCGAGGCCGCGGCGGCGTGGTGCTCGACGAGGCGCGTGCCTCGCGGCGCGGCACCCGGCCCGATTGGCCGCTCGTTGTGCTCGTGAATGGCTACTCGGCCAGCGCTTCAGAGATCGTCGCCGGCGCCCTTCAAGACCTCTCGCGCGCCACCGTCGTGGGAACAACCACCTGGGGCAAGGGCAGCGTGCAGAACATCATTGAGCTGCCCGATGGGGGTGCCCTAAAGCTGACGATCGCGCGCTACTTCACGCCGAATGGTGTGTCGATTCAGGCGCGTGGCATCGAACCGGATCTGCGGGTCGAACAGCTCTCGGCGGCTGCGGTACGCGCCGCGCGCCTGGAAACGTCCCAGCAGCCCAGCGAAGCGAGCCTCGAGCAGCACCTCGACGGTCGCGCCCCCGCCGACCTCGGCGCCCGCCCCGACCGGGACGCGCCCCGCGAGGACGGGCAAGGCGGCGCGATGCCCTTTGCGGACGACCATCAGGGCCGGATGGCGTACGAAGCGCTCTCGGCCATCGCCGCCGATCGGGAGCGGCGCTAGGCGATGTACCGACCGGACCGCGTCGTCGCGAGCGGCAGCGATTTCAACGATCGCCGCCCGACCATTTCAACATGCAGGCGGTGCCGATGGCCTTCGTAGAGTTTCGCGGCGTCAAAAAAGCCTTCGGCCCAAAGCGCGTTTATCGCGACCTCAACCTAGACATTCACCGGGGCGAAGCGCTGACGATCGTGGGTGGTTCCGGTCAGGGAAAGAGCGTCATGCTCAAGCTCCTGACCGGTCTCTTGCGAATCGACGAAGGCACGATTCACTTCGACGGCGAGCGCATCGATCACCTCGACGAGACGGGCTACGCGCCCGTTCGGCGGCGCGTGCAGATGCTCTTCCAGGGTGGCGCCCTCTTCGACTCGATGCGCGTGGTCGACAACGTCAAGTACGGCATGCGCGAAGCGGGCGAGATGGGCGAAGACGAAATGAGCGAACGGGCCCGCGAGTCCCTGGAGCAAGTTGGCCTTGCCGGCATGGAAGCCAAGTGGCCGTCCGAGCTTTCGGCGGGCATGAAAAAGCGCGTCGGGCTCGCCCGGGCCATTGCGATTCGCCCGGATGTCCTCCTCTACGACGAGCCGAC
>JBCCRV010000791.1:0-3125 GCA_039201085.1 Myxococcota bacterium
CCCGCGGCGCAACCACCGGGCCGATTCGCCTGCGCGTCGGCACCCAAGGCGAGGCCCAGAGCGCCCAGCGCTTGGCGATCGAAGCGCGCCGCCAGCTCTTTGCGATGGAGCCGAACTCGGGCTTCGCCGGTGTGGAGGTCACGCTGCGGGGCGAAGGCTTTCCGCGCAGCGGCGCGCGCGTCGAGTTTGGCGGCCGAACGGTCGCCGCCCGGCGTATCTCGCCGGCGGAACTTCGCTTCATTGTGCCCCGCCGCGCGCAGACCGGGCCCGTACGGGTGCTCCTCCCCAATGGCCGCGTGCTCGATGCGGGCACCTTTGTCATTCGGGACGCGCCCGTGGGCCTGGCCGTCGAGTCGGTGGTTCCCGAATGCGTCAACCCGGGCTGCGTCGCCGTGCTGCGCGGCCACGGGTTTGGTCGCCAACCCCGCGTTCGCTTCGAGGGTCAGCGTGTCGAAGTGATCTCCGCCACGGCCACGGAAATCCGTGTCCGCCTTCCCGCTCAGCCGGGGCGCGGACAGTTCAGCGTGCGCTCGGGCCGCCGTCAGGCGACGAGCCCAGCCTTCATGATCGTCGCGGCGACGCCGCGCCCTGGCGGCGGCCGTCGCGCTCCGCCCGCGCGCTAAATGAGCGACCGCGATTCGAGGACGAGGTTCACGACGTTTCTACGTGGTCGCTGGTGACCGAAGCGGGATCGGGGCGTATGCTTCCGCATGCCGCAAAGCCGCATTCGAGACGCCCTCACCTTTGACGACCTGCTCCTGGTCCCCAACTACGCGGATTTCCTGCCCCAAGACGCCGATGTTCGCACCCGGCTGACCCGCGACATCGAGCTCAACGTGCCCGTGCTCTCCGCGGCGATGGACACGGTGACCGAATGGCGCACGGCCGTGACGATGGCGCGCCAGGGGGGCCTCGGCATCGTGCACAAGAACCTCTCGCCGGCGGAGCAGGCACGGGAGGTGACGCGCGTGAAGCGCGCCGAGAGCGGCATGATCGTCGATCCGATCACCGTGGCGCCCGATCTCAAGCTCGCGGCGGCCCTTGAGCTGATGCGGCGGCACGAGATTTCCGGTCTGCCCGTCGTCGATGGACCGAACGCCGCCGAAGGCAAGCTCGTCGGTATTCTCACGAGCCGCGACGTGCGCTTCTCGCGCAACCTGGATCAGCCGGTTTCCGAGCTGATGACGAAGAAGCTCGTCACCGTTGAGCCGGGCGTCGATCAGGAACGCGCGCGGGAGCTCCTCCACGCCAACCGCATTGAAAAGCTGCTCGTGGTGGAGGGCGATAAGCTCGTCGGCCTGATCACGATTCGCGACTTGCTGCAGGCGGACCGCTACCCGCTCGCCGTGAAGGATTCGCTCGGCCGCTTGCGCGTCGGCGCAGCCACCGGTGTCGGTGCCGATCGGCAGGAGCGCGTAGCTGCGCTCGTTTCCGCGGGCGTGGACGTCATCGTCATCGACACGGCCCACGGCCACAGCAAGGGCGTCATCGATGCGGTGGCGGCGACGAAGGCGGAGCACCCGGACGTGCAGCTCGTGGCCGGCAACATCGCGACCGAAGCGGCCGCCGAAGCGCTCATCGCCGCCGGCGCCGACGGCATCAAGGTCGGCATCGGGCCGGGCTCGATCTGCACGACCCGCATCGTCACGGGCATCGGCGTGCCCCAGGTGACGGCCATCACGGACTGCGCGCGCGCGGCGAAGAAGCACGGCGTGCCGCTCATCGCCGACGGCGGCATCAAGTACTCGGGCGACGTCGTCAAAGCCATCGCCTGCGGCGCCTCCACCGTCATGATCGGCTCGCTCTTCGCGGGCACGGACGAAGCGCCGGGGGACCTCGTGCTCTACCAAGGACGCTCCTTCAAGAGCTACCGCGGTATGGGTAGCGTTGGCGCGATGCGTCTTGGCAGCAAGGACCGCTACGGCCAGGGCGACGTGAAGGACACGGACAAGCTCGTGCCCGAAGGCATCGAAGGCCGCGTGCCCTACCGCGGTCCTCTGGGCGCCATCGTGTACCAGCTCGTCGGCGGCCTGCGCGCCGGCATGGGCTACACGGGCTGCCGAACCATCGAGCAGCTGCAGGAGAACGCCACCTTCCTCAAGCAGAGCAGCCAGGGCCTGCGCGAAAGCCACGTGCACGACGTCGTCGTGACGGAAGAAGCACCCAACTACCGCGTCTAGCGAGCTCAACGCTTGCTGGCGCCGAGGGGCGGGCACGAAAGCTCGCGCCGCGTGCGATGGTTTTTACGCTCCGCCTGTTCTCATGTCGTGCGGGCAGCCGGGTTGCCTATCCGAGTATCGCTTCCGACAACACTCGGGTGCGGACGAAGGCAGCCGGCGTGGAAGTGGTGCGCCGTCTATCGTACGCCGATCGACGGTCCTCGCCGGCGCTGTCCCGTGCTACACCCCGGCCATGCGACCGGTGCTCATCCTCGACTTTGGCTCCCAGTACACGCGGCTCATTGCGCGGCGCGTGCGGGAGCAGAACGTCTTTTGCGAAATCCATCCCTGCACCGCCGATTTGGGGGCGATGAAGGCGCTCGATCCGGTGGCGGTGATCTTGAGCGGTGGGCCGGCGAGTGTGTTTGCGGACGGGGCGCCGAGCATCGACAAGGCGGTCTTCGAGTGGGGCGTACCCGTCCTGGGCATTTGCTACGGAATGCAGCTCATGAGCCATCTGCTCGGCGGCCGCGTCGAGGCGGCCGGCGAGCGTGAGTTTGGGCCGGCGACGATTACCGTCGACCGCAGCGTCGGTCTCTTGCGCCCGCTCGGCGATGGCGCCGAGTCGAACGTGTGGATGAGCCACGGCGATCGCGTGGCGGCGATCCCGTCGGGCTTCGAAACGATCGCCCATTCGGCCAACAGCCCCTTTGCCGCCGTCGCTGACGAAGGGCGCGGGCTCTACGGCGTGCAGTTTCATCCGGAGGTGGCCCATACGACGGACGGCGAAGCGATGCTGCGCGCCTTTCTCTTCGATGTCGCTGGCGCCGAAGCGAGCTGGACCGCCGAGCACTTCGTCGAGCAAAGCGTCGGCGAGATCCGCCGCCAGGTCGGCGACGACAAACGCGTCGTCTGCGGTTTGAGCGGCGGCGTGGATTCATCTGTCGCGGCCATGCTCGTGGCCCA
>JBCCRV010000792.1:0-3114 GCA_039201085.1 Myxococcota bacterium
CCACGGCCGGCGGCGGAAGGGCCTCTTCGCGCGGCGGCCGAAGCACGGCCATGACCTGGGTCACGTACACGCCGTCGGCGCCTCGAACGGCCGCCAGACCGATGTGGGTGAAGCCCGAATCGAGGAGCTGTGCGCGGTGACCTTCGCTTTCCAGCAGGGCGGCCAAGGCGCCCGCCGTGTTGTCGTTGCGGGCGATGTTCTGCGCCATGCGCTCGGCGTCGACTTCGGCTTGCTGCATGCGGTCGGCCGGGGTGCCCGTTCGTGCGCTCACATGTACGAGTTCACCGGCGTTTGCGAGGTCCTGGCTGTGAATCGTAGCGGCGCGGTCCAGGCCCTCATGGCGGGCAAGGGGCTCGTGGCCCACCTGGGCTCGCAGCGCATTGATGCGGCGAAGCATGCGGGCCTCGCCGGCGCGGTCGTGCGGCAGGGTCGGCGCGGGTGCGGGCTCAACGGTGGGCTCCCCGATTTCTATGTCCTGCGCGAGGGCGGTGGTGGAGGTCAGGGCAAACGCGAGGGCGGCGAGGGAACGGAACATCGTGCGCAAGTTTAGCAAGCATCAAGCCAAAGGGGTGGTCCCGACGTATGGGGCAATTTCCCCGCGCTCCCCCGCGCTCCCCCTCGATCGGGCGTATCGGCACACCCGCACGCGAACGATCGTTCGCGATCGAATCGCCTTGCGGTGGCCGACCTGTGCCACATGACGAAAGGAGATGCTGAAGTGTTCACTCAACTGGAAGCGAATCGACGTGGTCGGCGACGACCGGCTCGAATGGCTCGGCGGACAAATCACCACAAACCTGGCCGGGCTTGAGACGGGCGAAGCTCGACCCGGCCTCTTGCTCACAGCGAAGGGCAAAACGCTCACGGACCTTTGGGTGCTGGCGAGCGAAGATCGTCTTCATCTAAGTCTGCCCGCGCCGGCGTTAGAGGAGGCGATCGCGCGTTTGGAACGCTACCTCGTGATGGAGGACGTGGACCTGGAAGTCGCGGAGGTCTCGCTCCTTTCGGTGCAGGGCCCGGGCGCGGCGGAGGCGCTACGTGCCCAAACGGACGCGCCGCTTTGGCCTGTCCCCCGCTTCGGCAAAGAAGGGGCCGAGTGTTGGCTCGAGCCGGACGTGCTCGCGGATGTGCTCACCAAGCTGGGCGGCGCGTCGGACGAAGCCGCGTGGAACGATGCGCGGGTTGCAGCCGGGCGACCGGCACTGGGAAGCGAGCTCGCGGGCCGCGTGCTGCCCCAAGAGCTAGGACTCTACGACCACATCAGCTTCAACAAGGGTTGCTACATCGGTCAGGAACCGGTCGTCATGCTCGAACACCGCGGCAAGCCGCCGAAGCGGCTCGTGCGAGTTCAAGGCCGCGCGCTGAGCGCCGGCGCCGCCGTGCAGCGCGATGACAAGGACGTAGCCACGTTGACCAGCGCGTCGAGCGATGGCTCGCAGGCCCTTGCCCTAGTTCCTCGCCGGCACTTGGACAGCACGCTGAGCGTCAACGGCCAAGAAGTCGCTGTGGAGGTCCTCCGCTTCGACCGGGCGGAAGCCCCCGCGCCTGCATGAACCGGCACTGGACTTCTGCGCCCTGGAGGCTGAGCTCTCTTAGGCTGAGAAGCTGGAGCCGCAGCCGCAGGTCGCCTTCGCCTGCGGATTGATGAACTTGAATCCGGCGCCGTGGAGGCCCTCGACGTAGTCGATTTCCGTACCCTCGAGGTACTGGAAGCTCATCATGTCCACGTAGATGGGCACGCCGTGTGAGTCGAAGCGCTGGTCGAAGTCGTTCACCTCGTCCTCGAAGAAGAGATCGTAGGAGAAGCCGGAGCAGCCCCCGCCAACGACCTTCACGCGAAGGCCTTGTTCGTGGAGGCCTTCGGCATCCTGAATCTCTTTGACCTTCTCGGCAGCCTTGGTGGTAAGCGTGAGCATGGCTGAGATCTTAGAGATGGAGCCCGGTAGCGGCAAGCGTCCGTCCGCCCGGAATCTGCGGGGAAAGGTCGCGCTCGTGACGGGCGCGGGGCAGCGCGTGGGGGCCGCCATCGCCCGGGCGCTCGGTTCGCACGGCATGCATGTGGCGATCGGCTACGGACGCTCCCGCGAGGGTGCCGAGCAAACGGCGCGCGATGTGGCTCAGCTGGGCGGCCAAGGCACGATCTTCCAGCAGGATTTGTGCGCTCAGGGGGCCGGTCGCGCCCTCGTCCGCTGCGTCATCGACAAACTCGGGGGCTTGTATGTGCTCGTGCCCTCGGCGGCGAACTTCGAGCGAATCGCTTTCGGCGCTATCGACGACGGCCACTGGGACCGGGCCCTCCAGCTGAACGTTCGGGCGGCCTTTGACATGGTGCACGAGGCACGCGACGCCCTCGCCGCAGACGAAGGCGCGGTGGTGTTCATCACGGGCTTCAGCACGCAGGCGCCCTACCGCGACTACCTTCCCTACGTGGTTTCCAAGGGGGCGGTCCGCCAGCTGATGCGGGTGCTCAGTCTGGAGATGGCGCCGCGCGTGCGCGTGAACGCCGTCGCGCCGGGGACCGTACTGCCCCCGGAAGACTATTCGGCAGCAGAGGTCGAGGCGCTTGTGTCGGACACACCGCTCCGCCGGGTGGGCAGCGCGGAGGTCATCGCCGACGCCGTCGTGCACTTGGCTCGGGCGGACTACACGACCGGTCAGGAGCTCGTTGTGGACGGGGGACGCACCGTTGCGAAATAGAAACAAATTACTTTTCTGAACAATTCTCACTATTTGCTGGAATAGATACCGATTTGGTCCTCTTTCTACGTAACGGGAAGCGTCCTGGGCCGTCTATCCCATTACGGGGCGCGGGAAGACCCCGATTTGAGAGGAACATCGTGGCATACGAACGAAACGCCGAGCTCGACCGATACATCAAGAAAGTCCGTGCTTACCCCACGCTAAGCCGTGAGGAGGAGCACCGAGTGGCCGTCGCCGCCCAAAACGGCGACCAGGCCGCCGCAGACCAGCTGGTCCGCGCCAACCTCCGCTACGTGGTAGCCGTCGCCCTCCAGTACAGACGCTATGCGATTCCGCTCGGCGATCTGCTCGCCGAGGGGAACGTTGGTTTGGGGGCGATGAGTCCAAAGCTGGCTAGGTAGCCATCTGCGCGAA
>JBCCRV010000793.1:0-3081 GCA_039201085.1 Myxococcota bacterium
GCCCTTCGTTCGGAAGATACGCTCTTCAGCGCGGTGCGCGCCGTGTGGGCGTCCCTCTACGGCATTGGCACCTTTGGCTATCGAAAGACGCCCGGGATCTCGCCCACCATGGGCGTGCTCCTTCAGCAGATGGTTCCGGCGGATACGGCGGGCGTGATGTTCACTGCGAATCCGATGACCGGCGACGGTGGTGAAGTGGTCATCAACGCGTCCTACGGCCTTGGCGCAACGGTCGTAGAAGGGCGCGTGGCCCCAGACACGGTGCGCGTCGATAAACGAACGCGAACGCCCCGCGAGCGCATCTTGGGCGAGAAGGCGATCCGCCTCGATCTCACGGGCGAAGGCGCCGTCGAGTCAACCACATCGGAAGCGGACCGTGCGCGCTTCTGTTTGACGGACGCGCAAGTCAATACGCTGGCGGACGCGGCGCTGCGCATCGAAGAGGCCTTCGGTGCACCCCAAGACATCGAATGGGCCTTCGAGGGCGAACAGCTTTGGATCCTTCAGGCTCGCCCCATCACCACGGAAATTCAGCCGGCGACGCGCCGCTGGAGGAAACGCGACGGCAGAGACCGAGGTGAGCTCGTTTGGTCCAACATCAACGTGGGCGAGGCGCTTCCTGGCGTCGCCACCCCGCTCACCTGGTCCGTGCTCTCGGGTTACAGCGAACGGGGGTTTCGCCAGGCGTTTCAGTCCCTCGGCTGCTCCGTACCCGCCGAGGCTGAACTTGTGGGCGCCTTTCGCGGTCGCATCTACCTCAACCTCACGGAGTTCCTCGCCATTCTCAGCGCCGTCCCGGGCCTTGATCTGGACGCGATGCTTCGCCTCGGTGGGGGCGAGCCCTTTGCGGGCGCGGGCCCGACGGAACCGATCGGCCGGCGCCGGTACTTGGCGCGCCTGCCGCTTACGGTGAGCCGCTTTGCGGCGGACGCCCTCACCTTCGAACAGCGCCTCGAGGAGTTCGAAGACAGCTTTCGCGGCGAGCGACAGCGGGTGCGCCATCTGGACCTGCGTATCCTCTCGAACGTATCGCTCAGCCGTACGCTCAACGATGCGGCGCGCCTGCTCGATGAAAGCGGCTCGCTCATGCTTTCGGCGTACGGAAACCTGCTCGCATGCCTCGTTGCCCTACGCGGGGGGCTGCGGGTCTTCGGCGCCGAGGACGCCATGGGCCTGCTCACGGGCCTCAACGATCTCGAAAGTGCAGCCCCCGGCGTCGCCCTTTGGCACATCGCCGCCATCGCCCGGGACGAACCGGCGGCGCGTACCGCGCTCGAGCAGGGCGCCATGGCGACGGACGCGCTGGGCGACGGTCCCACGGGGCGCGCGCTGCACAACTTCCTCGAAGCCTACGGCCATCGCGGGCCGCGCGAAGGTGAGCTCTACGAACCGCGCTGGCGCGACGATCCCTCGATCGTGCTCGCGGCGCTTCGGCTTCAAGTGCAGCATCCTGGTTCGTCGCCGGCCGCGCGCGAACGGGCCGCCCGCGATCGCTGGGATCGGGCGTGGGCCCGCCTTGGGCTCCGGGGTCCCTCGGCCTTTGCGATGCGCCGTCTGCTCACGCTCACGAAGCGCCAAATGCGCTTTCGTGAACGTCTTCGGGACCATGTCACCGAGGTATTGGGTTTCTACCGACGTATCGCCGTCGACGCTTCGCGACGTATGCGCCGTGAGCCACACGCCGGCGGCGACGACGCCGCATTCTTTCTGACCGAGTCCGAGCTCCATAGCTACCTCGGCGGGCGTCGCTCTGTCGTCGCCGCCGTGCCCGCGCGTCGCCGCCGCTTCGAGCGCGACCGCGCCCTACCCGACCCACCCAGCACCTTTACGGGCTACCCACCCGACGTGCTGCCACCCGTGCACGCACAGGGCCTTCTAAAGGGGCTTGGCACAAGCGGCGGCACCGTGCGCGGCGTCGCCCGCGTCATCACGAGCGGACGGGACGCGGCGGCGCTGCAGCCGGGCGAAGTGCTCGTCGCGCCTGCCGCCGACATCGGACTGTCGCCGCTTTTCATGAGCGCCGCCGCCGTGGTGACGGAGCTCGGCGGTCCCCTTTCGCACGCCGCCATTGTGCTGCGCGAATACGCCGTGCCCGCGGTGTTCAATGTCGCCGGCGCCACCCGACAGATCAAGGATGGTGATGTCTTGGAAGTCGACGGGGAACGCGGTCTCGTGCACGTCCTCGAAAACTCATGAGCGATCTCAAACCTTCATGAACGATCCTTTTCGCGTGGTCTTTCAGGACGCCGACCTGATCATCGTCGACAAGGCGCCCACCATCGCCACCACCGCGCCCAAGGGCGGCGACTCGCTTACGCAGCGGCTGGCGCAGCACTTGGGTGCGACGGCCTCCGCGATGCTGCATGCGACGTCGCGCCTCGACCGGCCCGTCAGCGGACTCGTCACCTACGCGTTGAGCAAGCGCGCTGAGTTGGCCCTTCGCGAAGGACGCGCGGCCGGCCGCTACACCCGCGTATACGTCGGCTTGAGCGCGGTCCCTGCCGACGGTGACGAAGGCGAATGGAACGTTCCCATCGGCATCGACCCAAAGAAGCGGAAGCTACGGAGCGTGCACGGCAAGGAGCGCCGCCAGGACGCACGAACGCGCTACCGCAACCACGGCGCGCACACGCTCGAACTCCGGCCGATCACGGGCCGAACGCACCAGCTGCGCGTGCACGCCGCCCACGCCGGTCGCCCGCTCCTCGGCGACCGCGACTACGGCGGTGAGCGCCGGGTCGTCTCGACGGACGGGCGCATCACGAGCGCAGAACGAGTCATGCTGCACTGCGCATTTCTTCGTTTGCCGATCGGCGGTGGCCTGGAGGTGCGGGCGCCCCTGCCCGAGGACTTTCGTGCCTGCCACGCCGCACTGACCGAGGAAAACGACACGCTCAGCTTCCTTCAGGAGATCTAGGGCGTGTCTTCAAACTCGCGCGTGTGGATTCGTGGTCCGCTCGTCGGCGAGTTTGCGTCTGTGAGGCGAAGGAATCCCCGACGGATTTCAAGCCGAAGAGATGGCGAAATCGACGATGAGCGGGGCGTGAAGGCGCATGCGCGAGTTTGAAGACACGCCCTAGA
>JBCCRV010000794.1:0-3061 GCA_039201085.1 Myxococcota bacterium
CCCTGCAGCCCGCGCCCTGCGTCCTGCAGCCCGCGTTCTGCGCCCAGCAGCCCGCGTCCTGCGTCCTGCGTCGTGCTCCGAGCCTCATGCGTCGAGCTTCCCGCGTCCTGCGTCGAGCTCCCAGCGTCCTGCGTCGAGCTCCGGGCGTCCAGCGTCGAGCTCCCAGCGTCCTGCTCCACGACCGAAAGCCGTCGTTCCGTCGCGCCCAATCGCCGCAGGGAGATCAGCCGGTCGTTGCGCATCTTGCCCATGTCGCAGGCAACGCCGCAGTCGTAGCAAACCAAACGCCGCGTATCGGCCTGCGCGTCCGCCAGGTTTGTATGGTGAACGAAGGTGCCCGCGACCTTGCCGCAGGGCGGGCTCAAGCGGTTGCGAAGGGCCTTTCGGTATTCCTTGGCGAGAAAGCCTTCTTCAAGGCCGACGTCGATGTGATCCCAGGGCAAGCGCGCGTCGGTGGGAATCGTGCCCAAGAAGGGCGCCGTCGAAACGCCGTGCGCTTCAAAGGCGGCTTCCCACGCGTCGAGTTTGAGTCGCTCGCCCCAGGAGTCGAAGCGCGCGCCATTCGCCCAAGCGGATTCGATCACGTTCGCAAGACGGCGGTCGCCGCGGGCGAGCACGCCCTCGAGCCAGCTGCCCGTCGAGTCGTGCACACGCAGCTGAACGCGCGCGATCTTTGCTTCCTTGCGCAGGATCTTTTGCTTGCGAACGATCTCGTCGTGCGTGTCCATCGCGCACCATTGAAAGGGTGTGTGCGGCTTGGGGACGTGGCTTGAGACGCTGACCGTGACCTTCGCGTCGTTGCGGCCGCGAACGCGGCGGGCGACCTCACGCGCACGCCCGCCTGTTTGCGCGATGCCCGCGACGTCTTCGTCCTCCTCCGTCGGCAGACCGATCATGAAATAGAGCTTCATCTTGGTCCAACCGCGCGAGAACACGCGCTCGGCCGTTTCCATGAGCTGCGCTTCGGTGACGTTCTTGTTGACCACATCGCGCATGCGCTGCGTACCGGCTTCGGGCGCAAAGGTAAGCCCGCCGGCGCGCTGCGTCTTCATGTCGTCGAGCACGGCTTCGCTTAGGCCGTAGGCGCGGAGCGAGCTCACGCTGACGTTGACGCGCTTCCCCTTCAGTGCCTTCATCACTTCGTGCACTAGGGGCTCAATGGCCGAGTAGTCGGCCGTGCTAAGGCTCGTCAGCGACGCTTCATCGTAGCCGCCTTCCTTCACGGCTTTCACGATGGTGTCGACAATCGCCTGCGGATCGCGCTCGCGAACGGGGCGGTAGATCATGCCGGCTTGGCAGAAGCGGCAGCCTTCGGTGCAGCCGCGGGCGACCTCGATGGACACGCGATCAAAGATCGTTTCCGTGGCCGCGACGGGGCCGTCTGCAGGAAACTCAAACGGCTTCAAGTCGCGAACGATCGCACGTTCCACAGGGTAGGGCGCGTCGCTGCCCTCGACCGGTCCGGCGATGACTTGGTGGCCGGTCCGTTCTTCCACTTCCAGGACGTAGAGGCTTGGCACGTAAAAGCCGCCGAGCTTGGCGATGGCTTCGAGCCGCTCATGTCGGGGAACGCCGGCGTCGCGCAGCTGCGCCCAAGCCAACATGAGCTGCGGGGTCTTTTCTTCGCCGTCGCCGATCAAGAACACGTCGACGAATGGCGCCATCGGTTCGCCGTGGGTGGCCACCGGGCCGCCGCAAACGACGAGCGGGTCGTCGTCGCCGCGCGCGTCCGAGCGAAGCGGAATGCCGCCGAGGTCGAGCATCGTGAGCACGTTCGTGTACGTGAGCTCGAACTGAAGGGAGAAGCCCACGATGTCGAAGTCGCGCAGTGGGCGCGCGCTCTCGAGCGAGCGAAGGACTTCGCCGTGCTCGCGCAGCTTTGCCTCCATGTCGATCCAAGGTGCATAGGCGCGCTCGGCCAGCAGCTTCTCGTGGCCGTTCACAATGCCGTAGAGGATCTTATAGCCGAGGTGGCTCATGCCGATCTCGTAGAGATCGGGAAAGGCCAGGCACATGCGGCAGCTGACGTCGCTCCAGTCCTTCTTCTTCTCGCCGTGCTCGCCGCCGATGTACTGAGCGGGCGTCTTCACCTCGTGAAGGAAGGGCGCGTAGGGGTGCTCGCGGACGTCCATGAACTAGCTACTATTCGCCAAGGGTGAGATTCGCGCAACGCCGCGAAATGCCGCCCGAGGCCCGTTAAACCAAAAACGCGGCGCGCAGGATGCGCGCCGCGTTTCGGCTCAAGGGGCGCCGACGTTAGTTGATGTAGTAGACGATGCGAATCACGCCGGCGAGGTCGTCGGCCATCGTACGGATGCTGATCCCGCTCGTCGTCTGATCGACGATGGCGCCGGGGTTGTCGAAGAGCACGGAGTTTGAGCCGGTCCGGCTCGCGTAGCGAAGGCCGATGCCGATGTTCGCCTGAAGGGCAAGGTTGGGCACGCCCCAAAAGCCGAACTGAAGCTCGCCGCCAATCTTGACGCCAATGTCGAGAGCGATGGCGGACACATCCACGTCGAAGACCGGTCCGGCCGGCGCGAAGAACGTCGCCTGGCCGTACTGGAAGCCGATCTCTGGCGTAAGAAGAATGTTGAAGTGCTCGAAGGTCGTGAGCGCCACCGGGAGACCGAAGTGCAGGCGTACGCCGAAGCCGCCGTCCACGCCGCCGACCTGCGCGGAGGTGCACGCGTCGCCTTCAACGATGCAGTTCAGGTCGTCGCCTTCCGTGAGCACACCAAGGCCGACACCGATGTCGAGGCCGATCTTCTCGCTCAGCCAGTAGCGGACGCCCACGGCGGGCATGCGAAGCTGCTGCAGGCTGTTGTCCTCACGGCCAGGCAGGCCGTTCGGCTCGATCGTCAGCGAGTCGAGGCCGAAGAACGTGAGGCCCAAGGTAACCTGGCTGTGGTCCGTGGCGGCCGGTGCTTCTACCGGGGCAGGCTCTTCCACAGGCGCCTGCTGCTGCCATGCGCTGCCCTGCTGCTGCTGCTGCCACGCGGGCTGCTGCTGGGGCGCCTGCTGCCAGTTGTTCGCCGGGGGCGGCGCCTCCCCAGCAGGCGCC
>JBCCRV010000795.1:0-3053 GCA_039201085.1 Myxococcota bacterium
CCCTCGGCCAGCGGCGTTAGGCCGTTGTCCATCGGCGGGTTGACGGGGCCCGGTGTCGGGTCGTCCGTGGCGGGCGGGGTGGGATCGGTGGGCGCCGCTTGCGCGTCGATGCCGGTGGTGTCGCGAAGGAACGCTTCGAAGCTCGACACGCGGGCGTACATGCCCGGGCGGCCGGGATCGCCGCAGCCGATGCCCCAGCTGACGATGCCTGCGAGCCAGGGCTCGCCATCGGGACCGCCAACGACGAGCGGGCCGCCGCTGTCACCTTGACAGGAGTCGCGTCCGCCCCGCGCGACACCCGCGGGCAGTTGGTCCGAGGTCAGCCTACCGTAGGCGCGCTGCGCTTCGGCGAGCGAGATGATGGGCACTTCGACGCTTTGAAGCTGCTCGGGGCTGGGACCGCCCGAGAAGAGCGTTCCCCAGCCCGTCACCCGCGCGACCACACCGGGGGCGTCGAAGCCGGCGGCGCTGACGACGGGCGTGAGCGTTCGAATCGCACGCATGGAGACGCCGTCCAGGGGAAGCGGCGCGTTGAGCTGAAGCACGGCGATGTCGGCGCCGCGGGACGGCTCGACGTAGCCAGGCGCGATCGCGCCTCCGACGATCGAGCGCTCGACGCCGGGCTGCCGGCGAAAGCTCGTTCCGGCCACGATGGTCACGCCGCGAATGCCGTTTTCCACGCAGTGCGCAGCGGTGACGACCCACTCAGGGCTGAGAATGGCGCCGCCGCAGAAGTGGCCGCCAAAGCGACGCAGCGAAACCTGATAGGGGGCGGATTCGATGACGGCGTCAACGCCGCCCACGATTTCAAAGTCTTCGCCCTTGATGTCGTCGGTCGCTTCGATCGCGTCGAGTTCGGCTTCGGAAAGCTGGCCCGTGCAGGCGATGGAAAGGAGAAGGGCCGGTAGGAGTCGTTGCATGGAGGTCCTGCTGAGGGTTCTGCGCTGTCCCAGACTTGCGCAGTCGCGACTTTAGGTGCTTCGTGCCTCCGGGCAAATTCGTGGGACGGGCCCCGCCTTGCTTTGTAAAATCATGAAATCATTAGTGTTTATTGTCACTATGCGTGCAGGTGGGATGATGTGTCCCAATCTTTCATTCAAACAGAAGGCGCACCCTCAGCGGGGCTTTTCACTCTTGATGAAGCGCCTCACCGCTCGAGGTGACCTGATTGGAAGGCGCCACGCGTGCGACACTGACCTCCTCCGGATGCGAGTCATCCATGACCAACGGCGAACCTGTGCGCGAGAGTTGGGAACGCCGTCGAAAACGCGCAAGACCGGTGGTCGCTGAGGCGGCAGGCCTCAACTAAGCTTGCGAAGCCGCGCGCGCAGGCGCTTTCTTCCTGGCGGGTTTCTTTACGGTCTTCTCGGCTTCGAAGAGCTCCTTCAAGAAGCGCCCGGTGTGCGACGCCTTGCTCTTCGCGACCGCCTCCGGCGTGCCGGCGGCTACCACCGTGCCGCCGAGGTCGCCGCCCTCGGGGCCCATATCGACGAGCCAGTCGGCGCTTTTGATGACGTCGAGGTTGTGCTCGATGACCAGCACCGTGTTGCCCTGTTCGACGAGGCGCTCGAGCACGCCCACCAATTTGCGCACGTCTTCGAAGTGAAGGCCCGTGGTCGGCTCGTCGAGGATGTACAGCGTATGGTCTTGCTTGCCGCGCAGCGTTTCGCCCTTGCCCAGTTCGGCGGCGAGCTTCACGCGCTGGGCTTCACCGCCGCTGAGCGTCGTCGACGGTTGCCCGAGTGTCAGGTAGCCGAGGCCCACGTCGACGAGGCATTTGGCGAAGCGCAGGATCTTTGGGTGGTTCTCGTAGAAGGAGCACGCCTCCTCGCAAGTCATCGCGAGAATGTCGGCGATGTTCTTGCCGCGGTACGTGATCTCCATCGTCTCGCGGTTGAAGCGTGAGCCGTTGCATACTTCGCACTCGACGTAGATATCCGGAAGGAAGTGCATTTCGATCTTCTTCGTGCCCTGACCCGCGCACGCTTCGCAGCGGCCGCCCTTCACGTTGAAGCTGAAGCGACCGGGCTGGTAGCCGCGCGCCTTCGCTTCGTTGGTAGCGGCCATGATGTTACGGATCTCCGTGAACATGCCGGTGTAGGTGGCGGGGTTGGAGCGCGACGTGCGGCCGATCGGCGACTGGTCGACCTCGATGATGCGGTCGATGCGCTTTAGTCCGTTCACGCGCGTATGCGCGCCCGGCTTCGCCCGCGAGCCGTGAAGGTTCTGCTTTACGGCACGCAGCAGGATGTCGTTCACCAGCGTAGACTTGCCGCTTCCGCTTACGCCCGTGACGGCGATGAGCCCGCCGAGGGGAAAGGTGACGTCGACGGACTTCAAGTTGTGCTGTCGGGCGCCCTTCACGACGATCGAGTGCTTTGGGTTGAGCTTGCGCCGCTCCTCCGGCGTGGGCACGGAGAGCTTGCCCGTCAGGTACTTGCCCGTGAGCGACTCCTTGACCTTCGCGATCTGCGGAATCGTGCCTTGGGCGATCACCTGACCGCCGTGCACGCCCGGCCCCGGCCCGACGTCCAGGATGTGATCGGCGGCGCGAATCATTTCCTCGTCGTGCTCGACGACGATCACCGTGTTTCCGATGTCCGCCAGGTGTCGGAGCGTGCGAATCAAGCGCGCGTTGTCGCGTGGATGCAGGCCGATTGTCGGCTCGTCCAGCACGTACGCCGTGCCGACGATGCCCGAGCCGACTTGCGTGGCCAGGCGAATGCGCTGGGCTTCGCCGCCGCTCAGCGTCGACGTACGGCGGCTTAGCGAGAGGTAGCCGAGGCCGACGCTCCGAAGGAAGCCGAGGCGAGCGCCGACTTCGCGTACGATGGCCTTGGCGATGGCGGCCTTTTCCTTCGTTAGGCGCAAGCCTTCGAGCACAGCCGTGGCCGTTTCAATGTCGAGGCGGGTGAAGTCGCTGATGTTGAAGCGATGCGGGTCCGCCGAAAGGCCCAAGCGCCGCCGTTCCGCGAGCACGTCCTCGGGGAGCGGAACGTCGCTCTCGAGGTAGATGCTGAGGCTGCGAATGTGCAGCCGGTTGCCGAGGCAGG